>NZ_JBEXDT010000004.1:0-173867 GCF_040605905.1 Nonomuraea sp. NPDC005501
CGGCGCGAACAGGGCTCGGGCCAGCGCGTTGCTCGCGACGACGTCCATGCGGCCGTTCTGCACGGAGGCGGAGGACATCGTCATGGAGTCGAGCATGCGCGAACCGGGTGGGCGTGCCGCCGATGCGGACCGCGTCGCCCAGCTCCGGGGCCGAGCCCCAGACGACCGGGCCGATCTCGGGCGACGGCGCCGCGCTGACCACGGCGGCCCCCGCGCCGTCGCCGGTCAGCACGCAGGTGGTCCGGTCGGTCCAGTCGGTGACCGCCGTCATGGTGTCGGCCCCGATGACGAGGGCGTGCCTGGCCGCGCCCGCGCGGATCGTGTGGTCGGCCACGGCCAGCGCGTGCGTGAACCCCGAACACGACACTCCGACGTCCATGACCGCCGCGCCCGGCACGCCGAGCCTGGCCGCGACGATGGCCGCCACGTTCGGCGCCCGGTCGAGCTGCGTACACGTCGCCACCAGCACGAGATCGATGTCGGCGGCGTCCAGGCCGCTGCCGGCCAGCGCCTTGGCCGCCGCGTTCACGGCCAGCTCGGGCACGCCCTCGTCCGGGCCGGCCACGTGGCGGGTGCGGATGCCGACGCGCTTGGTGATCCACTCGTCGCTGGTGTCCACCATGGCGGCGAGATCGTCGTTGGTCAGCACCCGGGTGGGCTGGTAGTGGCCGGTGGCGACGAGGCGTGATCCGTTCATGGGCCGGACTATAGCAACCGAACGTTCGGACGCTAAAGTGTTCCCATGAAGCCGCTCCCGGAGGCAGCATGAGTCCCCGCAGGTCCGTCGCCGACGCGCTCGGCACCCGCTCCGCCATCCTCGACCGCTCCGTGGCCATCGCCTCGGTCGAAGGGCTGGAGGGCCTGACCATCGGCCGGCTCGCCACGGAGCTCGGCATGAGCAAGTCCGGCGTGCTCGGCCACTTCGGCTCCAAGGAGGCGCTCCAGCTCGCGGTGCTGGAGCGGGCGGGGGAGGTGTTCCGCGCCGAGGTGTGGGAGCCCGTCGTGATGGTCACGCCGGGGCTGCCGCGCCTCGTCGCCCTGTGCGAGGCGTGGATCTCGTACCTGGAGCGCGAGGTGTTCCCCGGCGGGTGCTTCTTCG
Organism: Nonomuraea sp. NPDC005501; assembly: GCF_040605905.1. Taxonomy (NCBI): domain Bacteria; kingdom Bacillati; phylum Actinomycetota; class Actinomycetes; order Streptosporangiales; family Streptosporangiaceae; genus Nonomuraea; species Nonomuraea sp. NPDC005501. The sequence goes on from NZ_JBEXDT010000004.1 coordinate 1,100, forward strand.
TGGCCGCCGCCCACGAGTTCGACGGGAGGGACGGGGCGGTGCGCGACGCGGTGGAGGCCAGGTTCGACACCTGGACGGCGCGGCTGCGCAAGGAGGCCGGGCGCGCCGTGGACGCCGGGGACCTGCCGGACGACACGGATCCCGAGCAGGTGGCGTTCGAGCTGATGGGCGTGCTCATGGCGCTCAACCACGCCCTCCAGCTGCACCGCGACCCGCGGGCCGCCGACCGGGCCCGCCGCGCGGTGCGGGTCCGCCTGAGCCCGGCCCGTACGGCGGGGGCCCGCGAGTCCCTAGGCTTCGGCCATGTCTGACTTCACGATCTTCCCGGCGACCGCTGCCGACGGGGACGTGGTGGGCGAGATCCACGCCGAGGCCTGGTCCGTGGCGTACCGGCCGTTCTTCGCCCCCGCGTTCTCCGACCAGGCGGTCGCGCACCGGCGCGTCAAGTGGCATGCCGTGCTCGCCGAGACGGCTGACACCGTCCTGCTCGCCGCGCGCCCCGGCGAGCGTCCCCTGGCGTACTCGTACTTCGGCGCCTCGCCGCAGCGGCCGGGCGAGGCGGAGATCTTCGGCTTCTACAACCACCCGGACGGGTGGGGCAGCGGCGTGGCGGGCGCCCTGATGACGGCCACGCTCGACGCCCTGCGGGCACGCGGCCACAGCGGCGCGCACCTGTGGACACTGCGCGACACCGCGCAGTCACGCCGCTTCTACGCCAAGTGCGGCTTCACCGAGTCGGGCGCCACCCGGCTCCACGACTTCGGCGACGGCCACCCGATCGACCAGGTCGAGTACGAGATCGCGCTCTGACCCTCAGGCCCCTCAGGCCCGTCAGCGGTCCTGAGGGGCGGCCCCGGGCCCGGTCAGTGGGCCTGGAGGCGGTCGAAGAGCTGGAGCGCAGCCCGCCGCACGTCGTCGGGCGCCAGCCCGTCCAGCGTCTGCCTGGCGTGGTTCGCGTCGCGCGTCGTGGCCAGCGTGATGGCCACCGACGTCGCGGCGGTACGGTCCAGCGACCCGGCCGGCGCGGCGTCGGCCAGCTCCTGGGCGCTGGCGGCGAGGTCGAGGTTGTCTGTCAACGGGCCTCCTCGGATGCGTACGGCATGGCCCATTGCACCATCTGTAGTCGTGTTCCATCCACCATTTGACGATTCGCCACGACGAGTCGCCCTCCTGACGGGCCTTTCCCGGCCCTTCGGTCAAGCTCCGGTCACGTGGCCCGCAACGGGTCATGGCCCACGGAGAGCTGCAGCCGCCGGGCCTCGTCGTCGGTCCGGTCGTTCAGTGTCTCCACCAGGTCCACGACCTGGCGCATGGTGTCGAGATCGTCCTTGGTCAGGTCGGTCTTCCGCTTGGTCAGCACCTGCAGGACCCCACGCCCCAGCGAGTCGAGGCCCAAATCGGTCTCCGCCGGGAAGGCCTCCTCGCCGGAGGCGTCGGCCAGCAGGTACGCCCGGAGCTCCTCGGAGGTCATGTTGACCACTCCGTGGAACTCCTCCCAGAGCAGGTCGGCGTCGTAGTTCTCGGAGTCAACGCTCATAGACGCCCGCATACCCGCCCGTCCCCGCCTTACGCACCCGGCCCCTGGCACCCGGCCTCACGCACCCGGCACGGCCAGCCCCGCCTCGTACGCGGCGATCACCGCCTGGACCCGGTCGCGCAGGCCGAGCTTGGACAGCACGTTGCTGACGTGCGTCTTCACGGTGTGCTCGCTCACCACCATCTGCTCGGCGATCTCCGCGTTGGACAGCCCGCGGGCGATGAGCTGCAACGTCTCCCGCTCCCGCGCGGTCAGCACCGTCAGCGCCTCCGCGGGCCGCGCGGCGGGCCTGGAGGTGAACGCTGAGATCAGCCTCGTGGTGACCTGGGGCGCCAGCAACGACTCGCCCCCGGCGACCACGCGCACGGCGTTGACCAGGTCGTCGCGGCGCACGTCCTTGAGCAGGAACCCGCTCGCGCCGGCCCGCAGCGCGTCGTAGACGTAGTCGTCGTGGTCGAACGTCGTCAGCATGAGCACCCGGCAGCCGGTCTCCGCGCAGACGATCCGGGCCGCCTCGATGCCGTCCATGCGGGGCATGCGGATGTCGAGCAGGAGCACGTCGGGATCGTGCTCGCGGACCGCCGCGACGGCCGCGACGCCGTCACCGGCCTCGGCCACCACCTCGATGTCCGGCTGGGCGTCGAGGATCATCGCGAACCCGCCCCGGACCAGCTCCTGGTCGTCGGCCACGACGATGCGGACGGGGCCGGTCACGAGGTCACCACCGGAAGACGCACCGACACCCGGTAGCCGGGCCCGTCCTGGCGTGGCCCGGCCGTCGCCACGCCGCCGCACGCCGCGGCGCGCTCGCGCATGCCGATCAGGCCGTTGCCGCCCGAGGGCAACCCGCGGCCCGAGCCCTGGCCGTCGTCGGTGATGTCGATCATGAGGTTGTGGTCCTCCCAGGTGAGCCGGATGTCGGCATGGAGCGCGCCGGCGTGCTTGACGGTGTTGGTCAGGGCCTCCTGCGTGATCCGGTAGGCGGCCACCGCGCAGTCGGGCGTGAGCGGCCGCGGCTCGCCGGTCTCGGAGAACGTCACGTCGAGGCCGGTGCCGGAGACGTGGCCGGCCAGCGCGGGCAGGTCGCCGACGGTCGGCTGCGGCGCCCTGGGCGCCTCGCCCTCCTTGAGCACGCCGAGCATCCGCCTGAGCTGCGCCATCGCGTCGCGCCCGGCCGCGGCGATCGCGTCGAACGCGGCCTCGGCCCGGACGGGGTTCGTCCGCACCACCACGGGGCCCGCCTCCGCCTGCACCACCATGATGCTGACCGCGTGAGCCAGGATGTCGTGCATGTCGCGGGCGATGCGAGCCCGCTCGCGCTCGGCCGCTCGCTCCGCCTCCATCTGGCGCTCCTTCTCCAATTGAGCGGCCCGTTCCTCCAGGGCCGCGGCGTGCGCTCGGGACGTGGCCGCGGTCCTGCCGATGGCGTACGCCGCGACGAACAGGACGATGCCGCGCAGCGCGGTCTCCGTGGACCCGACCACCAGCATGCCGCCGCTGAGCGTCAGGACCAGCATGACGAGCCGCTTCCAGCGGGGCGAGTACGCGGCGACGGTGTAGAACGCGACGGTCGCGCCGTACCAGATGGGCTGCCGGGCGACGTTGTCGGCGAGGTCGTACAGGGCGCCGACGGACAGGCTCGTGATCAGGACGGTCACGGGCGCCCGGCGCCGCCACACCAGGGGGAGCGAGGCGCCGGCCGCGACCGCGTACCCCCACCAGTCCCACGGGCGGCCGTCATGGCTGTCACCGGAGAGCAGCGGCCAGAGCTGGGCCACCAGGATCACCGCGGTGAGGGCCGCGTCGACCAGGAGGGGCGGCAGCTCGCGCAGCCGCCGGCGGGCGGCGTCGACGAGAGGCGGATAGGACGGCAGGGAGGGCACGGCGTCCCATCCTGCCGCATACCGGGCGTGTTCCCTCGCGTGGCCTGCGGTCTCAGGCATGAGCGTGGTCTCAGGCGTGGGCGAGGGCGTGCCGGGGCGCCGCTTCCTCGCGGCGGCGCGCCATCGGCACGAACGAGACGAGCAGCAGGAGGGCGCCGACCGGGATCAGGTCGCGGTCGATGATCGGCAGCGTGAAGTCGAGCAGGACGAGGACGGGCGTCCACGCCCGGACCTGCCGTCGCGCGGCGAGCTGCGTGACCAGCACGAACTGGGCGATGTAGAACAGGAACGGCCCGCCGTCGTAGACGGCCAGGGACACCCCGGGCACGGCCTTGACCTGGTCGAAGAGCGGCCCCATCGCCGCGTGGTCGGCGGCCGAGAACCCGACGACCAGGTCGATGGCGAACTGCGCGAACGCGCAGGCGATGCCGACGAAGCCCGCCGCCACGGCGGTGGTGGCCAGGGCGTTCCGCTCCAACCTCCGCCTCATTTCCCAAAATATCGGCACAAAGAGGACGAGGGCCGCCATGAAGGCCAGGTGCCCGGTGGTCCAGGCCAGACCGGGCCCCTTCTCTCCGTCGAACCCGTCGACGATGCGGATCGCGCCGTACGCGAAGATCAGCAGGGGGGCGGCGACGAAGGCGCTGCGGACGTTCATGATGTTCTCCAGGGCGTTTCGGGGATAGGTCAATCCTCCGATTTCCCTGGTCAGAAGGGATCGCCGTGACGGGCGATCCTTCGTCTCACTCCTGAGAGCGAGCCCCCTCACCCGTAAGGCCCGGTACGTCTGTCGGGCTCGCCCCACGCCCTCACGCGCCGCCGTGCGGGGTGAGGGCCGGTGGGCGGGAACGGCCTGGCCGTCAGGCCGGAGGCGCCGGCGGGACGGGCGGGGTGGCGGGGATGCGTTCGAGCAGGCTCTGCATGTCGTCGGCGTGCTCCTCCTCCTTGGCGAGCAGCTCCTCGAACACCCGCCGCGTGGTGATGTCGCGGTCGCCCAGCCACTGGATGATCTCCGTGTAGGTGGCCACGGCGACCCGCTCGGCGACGAGATCTTCCTTGATCATCGCGATCAGCCCGCTGCTGGCGTCGTACTGGGAGTGGGAGCGCTTCGTCAGCGTGTCGGGATTGAAGTCCGGCTCGCCGCCGAGCTGGACGATCCGGGCCGCGAGCTTGTCCGCGTGCTCCTGCTCCTCGCCCGCGTGCTCCAGGAACTCCTGGGCGACGGCCTCCGACTGGATCCCGGTGGCGGTGTAGTAGTGGCGCTTGTACCGCAGGACGCACACCAGCTCGGTGGCCAGGGCCTCGTTGCAGATTTGGATCACCCGGTCCAGGTCTGCGCCGTACGCGTCGGTGATGGGGCCCTTCTCGATCTCGGCGCGGGCCCTCTCTCGGATGGTGGTGATGTCGGTCAGGAACTCAGCCATGGGCTCCCTATGCCCACTCGACAGGCGAAGACTCGCCCGGCCGGGCCTCACCGGCGTGGGGACGGCAGGCCGGGGAACGCGTGCGGTGGGCTGGGCGAAGAACGCGGCGAGGACGGGCGCCAGAGCGTCGGCCTTGACGAGGTGGGTCTGCCCCTCCAAGGTGCGGCGGCGGGCGGCGGGCGGCGGGCGGCGTCCCGGCCACGGCGCGCACGCCGTCGCGCATCCACGCGGGGCTCTTGCCGCCGTCGATCACCAGGGTCGGGACGGTGACGCCCGCCCAGGTGCCCGCCGGGATCGGCTCGCCCCGCTGGTACCTCGCCGCCAGCGCCAGGTCGTACGGCAGCGTGTGGGCCACGGCCTTCAGCCCCGACCAGGCCGGCATGAGCCGCATCATCGCCACCATCACGGCGGGCAGCCCGACGCCGGCGCGCATGAAGGAGCGGACCGCGTCGCTGCGGCGGCCCGTGGCCACGAGCTCCCGCATCCGCTCCTCGAAGTCGGCCGGGACGGGCGGCCGCGAGCCGTCCACGACGAACGTTTGTCAAGGCTGGGCCGCAAGGGGGCGAGGTGAGCTCTCGGAGGTGGCGTCCGGTCCGTTCGGCGACGCTTCTCGCGCGGTTTGTCCGGCTGTTCAGGGGCTGTGTCCCGGGTGCCATGTCGGGCCGTTCCCGGATGGCGCCCGGGTCGCGCCACCCGGACCCATGGCCGAAGGGCCGCGTATAACGAACACCACCGGTATGTAAAGACATTCTTCAACGCCCGCCTAATCACCACTCCGGCTCACCTTGGAGGAGACGGAACCCCAGGTCAGGGCGGGGAAGGCGAGTAAACCGTCGACGAAGTATCGAGTGGCGTCCCGATCTTTGCTGACGATTTACCGGACTCAGGCAACCGTTGCTTTTCGTGGGCGTCCCGGTCAAATCTGATTTGCTCGCCCGGATTAGTGGTGATTTATCGGCTTATGGGTGGTACGGTCCGGTTTGGAAGTGAAAGTCCGATCTCGGGGGAGGGGACTATGTCCGTTACAAACGGATTCCGTCAGGGCTGGGGACCGTGCTGGAGGCGTCGTCGCTGTGGCGGCGGCTGCGGTTGGCGCCGCCGTTGGGGCGGCTGCGGCGGCGGCGGCTGCGGTTGGGGCGGCGGCGGCTGGGGCGGCGGCTGGGGCGGCGGGTGGTGGTAAAACCACCCAAGAGCCGGCGGGTCACCCGCCGGCTCTCCCTTTCGCCCCAGGCCCGCGCCCACCGCCCGGCGATCGCGCCGGCGGTGTCCATCCGCCGGACTTTCCGGGAGTTCTGGCCTGGCACGCGAGGACTGCGCCGGCTCTTCGTGGCCGGCACGGTGCTCGCCATCCTCGCGGCGGCCTGTGAGGTCGCCGCGATCGCCCTGTTCGGCCACATCACCGACAAGGTGCTGACGACCCGCGTCCTGTCCGCGTTCTGGGCCCCCGCCCTGGCCTGGCTGGGCCTCGCGATCGTGGCCGGCGTCATGTCGTTCGGCGGCGCGTACGTCACCGCGCTCGGCGCCGAACGCTTCCTGCTCGGCCTGCGCGACCGGGTCTTCGCACACGTGCAGACCCTGTCACCGGACTTCTTCGAGAACCGGCGGCTCGGCGACCTCATGGCCAGGCTCACCGACGACATCGAGGCCATCGAGCAGCTCGTGGGCTCCGGCCTGGTCAAGGTGCTGACCACGGTCGTCAGCGTCGTCTTCTTCGCCGGCGCGGCGTTCTTCATCAGGTGGGACCTCGCGCTGATCACCATGGCGCTGGTCCCCGCGTTCCTGGTGGTGTCCAAGGTGTTCGCCGCCCGGTTCCGGGTCGCCGCCGCCAACGAGCGGCTCAGCAACGGCGCCATGAACAGCGTCATCGAGGAGAGCCTGGCCAACCAGTCGCTCGTCCAGGCGTACAACCGGCAGACCACCGAGTCGCGGCGGCTGCACCATGAGGGCCGCGGCTGGCTGCGCGCCAACATGTGGCAGGCGCGGCTGTCCGGGATGTACGGCCCGATGGTGCAGGTCATCCAGACCGTGTGCATGGTCGTCATCCTCGGCGTCGGCGCCTGGGAGATCGCCGAGGGTCGCCTGACGCTCGGCGGGCTGCTCGCCTTCGCCGCGTACCTGGGCCTGCTCTACCCCGCCGTGCAGGGGCTCGGAGAGATCGCGCTGAGCGTGTCCGAGGCCGCCGCCGGCTCCGACCGCGTCATGGAGATCCTCGGCACCCGGCCGTCGGTGAACGACCGCGGCACCGCCCTGACACTGGTGTCACGCAGCCACGGGCGGATCGAGTTCGACGACGTCGGCTTCACCTACCCGGGCCGTCACCGGCCGACGCTTCGGCACCTGTCGTTCACGGCCGAGCCGGGCGAGCTGATCGTCTGCACCGGCCCCAGCGGGGCGGGCAAGTCCACGCTGGCCAAGCTGCTGCTGCGGTTCTACGACCCCGAGCAGGGACGCATCCTGCTCGACGGCGTCGACCTCCGCGACCTGACCCGGTCCTCGCTGCGCGAGGCCGTCACGATCCTGCACCAGGAGAGCATGCTGTTCTCCGGCACCGTGCGGGAGAACATCGCCTACGGCCGTCCCGGAGCCACGTTCGAGGAGGTGGTCAGGGCCGCGGTGCTCGCCGGGGCGCACGAGTTCATCACCGCACTGCCGCGCGGCTACGAGGCTCCCGTCGGCCAGCGGGGCCGGCTCCTGTCCGGCGGCCAGCGGCAGCGCATCGCGATCGCCCGCGCCCTCGTGCGCGACGCGCCCGTGCTCGTGCTCGACGAGCCGATGACCGGCCTCGACGAGGTCACGGCCGCCCGCATCATGGAGCCGCTGCGCCGGCTCATGGCCGGCCGGACCACGATCCTCATCACGCACGACCTGCGCCACGTCCCCGCGGGGGCCCGCACGATCGCGCTCGAACCGCTCCGCACCAGGGCCCGCATCCGGCTCAAACGCCTCGGCACCCGGCTCGCGGCCGGCGTCTGACCGGCCCCGCCATGGATTTGATCACGGGCTGCCCCGCTGTGCGCATCGGCAGGCGTACGGCGGGGCAGGGGTGACCCATGGCGAAGGCCGGCGGGAAGCTGCGGCGCAAGCCGTACGAGAAGGAGCTCTTCCGGTTGCAGGGAGAGCTCGTCAAGCTGCAGGAATGGGTGCGGGCCGAGGGCCGGCGGGTCGTCGTGGTGTTCGAGGGGCGCGACGCCGCCGGCAAGGGCAGCACCATCAAGCGCGTCGCGGAGTACCTCAACCCCCGCATGACTCGCATCGTCGCCCTGCCCGCCCCCACCGAGCGGGAGCGGACGCAGTGGTACTTCCAGCGCTATGTCGAGCATCTGCCCGCCGCCGGGCAGATCGTGCTGTTCGACCGGAGCTGGTACAACCGGGCCGGCGTCGAGCGCGTCATGGGCTTCTGCACGCAGGAGGAGTACACCCGCTTCCTGCACCAGTGCCCCATCTTCGAGCGGCTGCTGGTGGAGGACGGGATCCTGCTGCGCAAGTACTGGTTCTCCGTGAGCGACGCCGAGCAGGAACGGCGCTTCCGCGACCGGCTGGACGACCCGATGCGGCGCTGGAAGCTGTCGGAGATGGACCTTCAGTCGATCATCAGGTGGGAGGAGTACTCGCGGGCCAAGGACGAGATGCTCGTCCACACCCACATCCCCGAAGCGCCCTGGCACGACGTGGAGAGCGAGGACAAGCGGCGGGCCCGGATCAACATGATCTCCCATCTGCTGTCCTCGATCCCGTACCGGGAGGTGGCCAGGCCACGGCTGCGCATCCCGCCCCGGCCACCGGGGACGGGGTACCGCCGCATGGCCCGCATGGACATCGCCGTACCCGACGCGGCTGCCGGGCTGCCCGTGAAAGGCGCTTCCCGTTGACGGAAGCGCTGCGGATCCCCGCCGACGGCGTCACCCTGGACGCCGACCTCACCGCGCCCACCGCTCCGGAACGGCCCGGAGGGCTGGTGCTGTTCGCGCACGGCAGCGGCAGCAGCCGCCACAGCCCGCGCAACCGTCACGTCGCCGAGCGGCTCCAGGCGGCCGGCCTGGCCACCCTGCTCGCCGACCTGCTCACCCCCGAGGAGGAGCGGCTGGACACGGTGACGCGGGAGCTGCGGTTCGACATCGGCCTGCTGGCCCGCCGGCTGGAGGCGCTGGTCGCCTGGGCGCGGACGGACGCCCGTACCGAGGGGCTGCCCATCGGCCTCTTCGGCGCCAGCACGGGCGCGGCGGCGGCCCTCATGACCGCCGCGGCGCTGCCGGACGGCGTGCGCGTGGTGGTCTCGCGCGGCGGCCGCCCGGACCTCGCCGGCGACTTCCTCTGGAACGTCGAGCAGCCCACCCTCCTGATCGTCGGCGGCGCCGACCCGGCCGTCCTCGACCTCAACCGCCGGGCCCTGGCCCGGCTGGCGGGCGAGGCCCGGCTGGAGGTCGTACCCGGGGCGACGCACCTGTTCGAGGAGCCGGGAACCCTGGACGCGGTCGCCCGCCTGGCCGCGACCTGGTTCACCACCCACCTCGAACCTCACGTGTAGGGCAGAGCGGTGGCGAAGAGGACCACCACGACCGACCCGACCAGCGCCCCCAGAGCCATCACCCGGGCGAACACCGCCCGCCCCGCCCCCGTCGCCCACCCGTGCAACCCCGCCGCCACCATGACCAGGCAGAACACCAGCAGCTTCGCCGCGAGAACCCGCCCGTACCCCGGCTCGGCCAGCGACGCCCACGTGACGCCCTTGTGCATGGCGATGGCCACCCCCGTGGCGACCTGCACCGGCAGGAACACCGCCACCGTGAACACCCCGAACCGCTGCCCCACGGCCTTCAGCAGCCCGCCACGCCGTTCCTCGTCCAGCAGCCGCCGCGCCAGCGGCAACACCACCAGCGACACGGTCAGCTGACCGCCCACCCACAGCGCCGCCGACAGCACATGCAGGAACCGGACCACCGCCCACCAGGTCACCCGGCACCTCCACCCTCAGCCATGATCACCTCCACCGCCCGCCGGGCGTCCGTGACCACATGGTCGGGCGCGGCCAGCCGAGCCGGCCACGAGCCGGCTCCCCGATCGATCCACACGGTCCGCAGCCCCGCGTCCCGCCCACCTTCGACGTCCTTCACCGGATCGTCCCCCACGATCCAGCCTCCACCATCCGCGAGCGTCGTCCCACACCGCTCAGCCGCGATCTCGAACAACCGCGCGTCCGGCTTCCGAACCCCCTCAGCCCCCGAGATCGCCCACCCGTCGACCCGCTCACCCAGCCCTGACCGCCGGATCTTCCCGAGCTGGTTGTCCTCCATCCCGTTCGTCACGATCCCCACCCGCCATCCGGCGTCCCGCAGCCCCTCCAACGCCCGCAACACCGGCTCCGGACACTCCACCATCCGCGGCATACCGGCCCGATACCCGCCCCACAACTCCTCGACGGACTCCCGCAACGACAACCGCTCCCGCACCCGCCGGAAGAAGACCTCCCTCGGCACCGCCCCGTCCTCGTCCAGCCGCACCATCCACTCGAACGCCCCCTCACCCAGGTCCCGCTCGGCCACGAACTCCCGCGCCCACCTCCGGAAGGCGTCCAGCCGATCGACCAGGGTGTTGTCGAGGTCGAAAAGCACCAGTCTCCGCACGATCATCAACCTACGCGTACGGGCCCATGGTGGAACGGACACGAGCGATCGCGACGCCCATGCCGACAAGGCCGGGATGCCTGTGGGGATACTCGATCCGGTGCATGCCCGAAGCAGCGATGGCCGTCACCTCGCGCGGCCGCTGCATCTGGCGACCATCGTTGGTGAGGATCACATCGAACCCCTTGGCCGCCGCTCGGGGGTAGAGGCTCTCATCCCGAGTTCCGGACCAGCCGGCGAGCTCGAGCAGATGCACGATCTCGTGATTCACGATGAAGGCGGTCAACACCTGCTGGAGGGGTTTGGGGACATTCTCATCCAGCAGCAGCCTCACGCCGCTCCCCAGAGGATTCATAGCTGTCGACATAATCCGCGAAGTCGCCTGCGTCCAGCGCCGCCGCGGCTGTCACGTTGGGGTAGTACTCGGAAATGCGCTCCGCCGGAATCCCGTCCCGCAACAGCGCCGCGACCTCGTCGTACGGCACTCTTGTGCCTTCGATCACCGGCATCCCGCCCCTGACGGCCGGATCAACAGTGACATGCTCCCGGGGTCGCAAGAGGTCCGGAATGTGCCGGCCATCACGGTAGAAGGGCTGCAGCACGTTCACCAACTCGTGGATCACCACATTCGCCTTACGGCGCACCAGGTCCGTGGCTTGGCCGTACTCGACCAGATACATCGTCGAGTCGTCGGCGACCAGCCGATAGGCCGACAGATGGGCGCGTTGACCCAGGTCGGCGCGCAAGGTGTCCAAGGCCCGGCGTATTTTCTGCAGCGAAGCGTCGTTGCGAAGTTTCACGCAGGTACGCAATGCCACCACATCGCGAAACGAGTAGAGGATCGGCCGGACCTCGGAAATCTCGGGAATGAGGACGGCTCCCAGGCTTGAGCTGGGTTTAACCGCGTGATCCTCTGCGGTATCCGGCAAGTCGCATTCCGTATTGCTCCATCGTGTCCAGGATTTGAATGCCGTTGTTGGGAAACATCTATCGGCTTTGCCCTGTAAGCCAAATACGCCGACAAAGCGGACAGGCTAGAAATCCGTACTCTTCGCTTCGGCGAGCGCGCCGAACTCCGGGTCGAAGGGGGTGACGAGCGGGCCCCGCCGTCGCGGGGGAGCCCGACGTCGCGCCTCTGCGTCAGTTGCCGCCTGTCCTGTTCGGAGTGACGTTGATCTGGCCGCTGTCGGAGACGATGATCTGGATGCGTCCGTCCTTGACGGCCTGCCACATGACCGCGCCCTGCGCGCCGAGCACGTCCTTGAGCGCCTTGATGGCCTCCAGCTCCGTGCGCGCCTTCTCGTTCTTCGCCTTCTGCGCGGTGTTCTCCTCCTTCGCCTGCTGCACGGCCGCCATCGCCTCGCGGACCTTCAGCGGCGGCTGCGGCTGCTGAAGCGTGACCGAGAACTTGTCGAAGAAAGCCGTGCCGCCCTGCTCGCGCAGGAACTGCGCCATGTACTCGGCGACCTTCGCCTCCCACTGCTGCTTGGCCTGAGGGTCGAGATAGGTGAGGTCACGCCAGGCGAACTCCTTGCTGGCGGCGTCCAGCGCCCGGTCGAGCGGCTGGCCGATGTAGACGCTGAGCAGCTTCTTCCAGCCGGCGTCGGTGTCGGCCTCGTACTTCAGCCCGATCTGCTCGTGGAACTGCCGCAGGGTCTTGCAGTCGCTGGTGAGCGAGAACGTCACCACGCCGGACACCCGCATCTCCAGCGGGTCCTTGGTCCACATCGTGAGCGGACCCGCCTCGGCCGCCGGTTTGGTCCTGACCCCTGAGGGATCGTTCGGGTCGGCGGCGAACTCGAAGGTGCGCTGGCCGGCCGGGTAGACATAGCCCTTGTCCCCCCAGCCGGACACGTCGCGCACTCCGGGCTCGACGCAGTTCTGGAACGTGGTGTCGGAGAACATGCCGGCGTCGTAGACGATGCCCTTCTGGTCGGGCTCCGGGATGGTCACCGAGCAGCCGGCCACCAGCATGGCGGCGGCTAACGAAGCGACAGCGGTCTTGCGGTTCATGAACCCTCCTTGCTTGCCCGGCGATCACGCTAGTCCTCGGCGCATCCTCGGGCGCGTCGGCGGCCTTCCCCGGGGCCGGGCTAGCCTGGCAAGGTGAGCATCGCCGCTGGTAGCTACACGTTGGGGCCCGAATCCGGCCGGCTCCTGGTCCATACGACGCGTACGGGGATCGGCGCGAAGGCCGGCCATGATCTCACCATCGAAGTCACCCGCTGGCGGGGCGAAGCCACCGTCGCTCCCTCCCGTTCCTCGGTCACGGTCGAGATCGACGCCGAGTCGTTGGAGGTCCGGAAGGGAACCGGCGGCGTCAAGCCGCTGACGAGTTCCGATCGCCAGGAGATCGAGAAGATCGTTCGGGAGAAGATCCTGCACACCGCCCGGCACCCGACGATCACGTTCCGGTCGACACGGGTCGACGGGACTGCGGAGTCGTTCCGCGTCGAGGGTGAGCTCTCCATCGTCGGTGTCACCCGGCCCGTCGCGGTGCGGGGCTCGGTGACCGAGGGACGCGCGCACGGCTCGGCGGTCATCGCGCAGTCCCGGTGGGGGATCCGGCCCTACTCGGCGCTCTTCGGCACGCTCAAGCTCAGCGACGAGGTCGAGGTGCGGTTCGACGTCAGCCTCGGGGCGAACCAGTAGCCTCCGGCGAGTTCGCCCTGCTCAAGGACTTCCGTAAAGGATCTGGCGGATTTCTCGATTGTTTCTGCCGGAAGGTTGACGTAAAAAAGGGACGAAGCTTACGTTTCCAGCGTGTCAACGACGCCCAACGGAGTGCACGCGCTCGTCCGCCGATCCCATGAGGAGCGAGTGCTGCGCGTGCTGCGCCAGAACGGCGCGCAGAGCCGCAACGAGATCGCGGCGCGGGTCGGCCTGTCCCGCACCACGGTCTCCGAGATCACCGGCGACCTCCTCGGCCGCGGCGTGATCCGGGTCGTCGACACCGACGCCGTCGAGCGTGTGGGCAGCGGCCGGCCCGCCGAGCGGCTCGCGCTGGACCCGGCCTCCGGGCAGTACATGGGCGTCGACTTCGGCCACCGCCGCGTCAACGTCCTGGTGGCGGACGCGGCCCACGACATCATCGCGTCGGGGACGTCACGGTACGAGGAGTCGGCGCAGTGGCCCGAGCGGCTCAGCGCCGGGCTGGCCCTGATCGACCGGCTCAGCACCGACACCGGCGTCCACTACGGCGCGCTCCAGGCCATCGGGGTCGGCGTGCCCGGCTGGGGCGACCGCACGGGCGCCGACGGCGTGGCGGAGGTGTTCGCCGAGCGCTTCCACGCCGCGGTGATCGTCGACAACAACGTACGGTTCGCCGGGCTGGCCGAGGCGTTGCACGCCCAGTCCGACTCTGTGCGCGACCTCATCTACCTGCGGCTGTCCGACGGCGTCGGCGGCGGGCTGGTGGTCGGCGGCCAGCTCGCGCGCGGCTCCAAGGGGTACGCGGGCGAGCTCGGCCATGTGACCGCCGTTCCGGGCGGCGCCCAGTGCCGGTGCGGCAAGCGCGGCTGCGTCGAGACCGTGGCTTCGGTCCCGGCGATCCTCGGGCGGTGCCGGGAGCTGGGCGTGCCCATGGACTCGCTCGACGACCTCAAGGCGGCCGTGGAGATCGCGCATCCGGTCGTCGACGAGGTGCTCCGCGAGGCCGGCACGGCGGTCGGCCGGATGCTCGGCACCGCCGCCATGACGCTCAACCCGAGCGAGATCGTGCTCGGCGGCGACATCGTCGAGATCGCCCCCGCCCTGATCCGGCAGGTCGCGTCCACGGTCACCTACGAGTTGTCGTGGCTGGCCGACGCGGCGCCGGTGATCCGCCCGGCCCTGCTCTCGGACGAGAGCGGGGCGCTCGGGGCCATCGCCGCCCTGTTCCATGAATCCCCCCTGCTCGCCGGATACGAAGCGAACGTCACGACGGACGGAGGCCGACAGTGGCCGTGATCAATGCGGACACCACCAGGGCCGCGAACGCCCGGCCGCGCAAGAGCCGGACCTTCCTGGTCCTCAACATCGTCTCGGTGGTGGCCGGGGTGGCGATCTGGTGGGGGCTGTCCCTGGCGGGACTGCAGTTCCCGTCTCCGGTCGAGGTCGTCTCGGCCGGCTGGACGATGATCCAGGACGGCACCCTGATCACCGACATCGGCGCCTCGCTCGGGCGCGTGCTGGCCGGGTTCGCCCTCGGCTCGGTGGCCGCGGTCCTGGTCGGCTTCGTCATGGGGTGGTACACGGTCGCCCGTGGCCTGTTCGAGCCGTGGATCCAGTTCTTCCGGACCATCCCGCCGCTGGCGATGCTGCCCCTGGTGCTCGTCCTGATGGGCATCGGGGAGAGCCCGAAGATCTTCGTCATCTTCCTGGCGGCGTTCCTGGCCTGCGTCATCTCGACGTACCAAGGCGTGGTGAGCGTGGACAGAACACTCATCAACGCCGGCCGGGTACTCGGCGCGAAGGACGGGACGATCTTCGCGCGGGTCGTGGTGCCGGCCTCGACCCCGTTCATCCTCGTGGGCATGCGGGTCGGGCTCGGCTCCGCCTGGGGGACACTGGTGGCCGCCGAGCTGCTGGCCGCGCAGGCGGGGCTCGGGCACCGGATGCAGAGCGCGCAGCTCTACTACGACCTGCCGACCATCTTCGTCGGCATCATCACGATCGGGATCCTCGGCCTGATCATGGACCGGCTGCTCATGCTCGCCGGCAACAAACTGACGGCCTGGCAGGAGAACCGATGAGCACTCCCAAGATCTCCGTACGCGACGTCGAGAAGATCTTCCCCGTCGGGAACGAGGACTTCGTCGCCCTGGGCGGCGTCTCGCTCGACATCGCCGACAACGAGTTCGTGACCATCGTCGGCCCGTCCGGCTGCGGCAAGAGCACGCTGCTCAACATCCTCGCCGGGCTGGACCAGCCCACCGGCGGCACCGCGCTGGTGGACGGCAAACCGGTCACCGGCCCAGGCCCGGAGCGCGGGGTCATCTTCCAGCAGTACGCCCTGTTCCCGTGGCTGACCGTCCGCGAGAACGTCGAGTTCGGCATGCGTACCGCGAAGGTCCCCGGCGACGAGCGGCGGCGGCGGGCCGAGCACTTCATCCGTCTGGTCGGCCTCGAGCAGTTCGCCGACGCGCTGCCCAAGACGCTCTCGGGAGGCATGAAGCAGCGTTGCGCGATCGCCCGCGCGTACGCGGTGAACCCGTCGATCCTGCTCATGGACGAGCCCTTCGGCGCGCTGGACGCGCTGACCCGGGTGCGGCTCCAGGAGCAACTCCTGGAGACCTGGAGCAAGGACCGGCGCACGGTCATGTTCATCACCCACGACGTCGACGAGGCGGTGTTCCTCGCCAACCGGGTGGTCGTCATGGGCGCGCGCCCCGGCCGGATCGTCGAGGTCATCGACGTCGACCTCCCCTATCCACGCGACGAGGACATGAGGCTGAGCCCCGAGTTCGGGGCGCTGCGCAACCGCGTCTGGCATTCCGTGTACCACCAGCGGCAGATCAAGGAGTCCGCGCAATGAGAAAGACATTCATGGCCGCCGCGGCCGTCGTCGTGGCGCTGTCGGCGGCCGCCTGCTCGTCGGAGGGCTCCGGCGGCGCGGACGGCGGCGCCACCCAGGTGGACTTCGGCTACATCGCCGACTTCAACGGCGCGAGCCTGCTGGCCGTCGCCGACGCCCAGGGCCTGTGGAAGAAGCACGGGGTCGACGTCAAGACCAGCGTGTTCACCAACGGCCCGCTGCAGATCCAGGCGCTGGGCACCGGCGACCTCGACTTCGGCTACATCGGCCCGGGCGCCATGTGGCTGCCCGCCACCGGCAAGGCCAAGGTCATCGCGATGAACACGCTCGGCAACGCCGACCGCGTCATCGCGCAGGCCGGTACGACGACCATGGCCGACCTGAAGGGCAAGACCGTCGGCGTGCCCGAGGGAACCTCCGGCGACATGATCCTCACGCTCGCGCTGCGCAAGGCCGGGCTGACCAAGAACGACGTCAAGATCGTCCCCATGGACGCGTCCACGATCGTGTCGGCGTTCACGTCCAAGCAGATCGACGCGGCCGGCTTCTGGTACCCGGCCATCGGCACCATCAAGAAGGCGGTCCCGGACCTGGTCGAGCTGGCCAAGAACGAGGACTTCGCCGACACGGTGTCGTTCCCGACCGCGTTCGTCGCCGGCAACGACGTCGTCGCGAAGGACCGGGCCAAGGCGGAGAAGGTCGTCGCCGTGCTCCGCGACGCCATCCAGTACCGCAGCGACCACCTCGACGAGACGATCGCCGCCACCGCCAAGATGCTCAAGCAGCCGCCGGAGCAGGTGAAGGCCGACGCGGCCAACTCCAAGGTGCTGTCGCTGTCCGACCTGGACGGCTACACCAAGGACGGAACCATCGACAAGTGGCTGAACGGGATGAACGACTACTTCACCGGGGCGGGCAAGCTGACCGGGGCCGTCGACCCCAAGACGTACTACACCGGCGATCTGTTCACGGGCGCCGCCAAGTGAACATCCTCTTCCTGATGACCGACCAGCACCGGGCCGACACGCTGGGCGCGTACGGGAACCGGCTGGCCGCCACCCCGGTGCTCGACGAGCTGGCCCGGACCGGGACCCGCTTCGACCGTTGGTACACCCCCACGGCGATCTGCACGCCGGCGCGGGCGAGCCTGCTCACCGGGCAGGCGCCGTTCCGGCACAGGCTGCTCGCCAACCACGAGCGCAACGTCGGCTACATGGAGGACCTGCCCGACGACCAGTGGAGCTTCTCCGGGGCGCTGCGGGACGCCGGCTACAACTGCGGGCTCATCGGCAAATGGCACGTCGGGCACCACCGGCGCGCGGCCGACTTCGGGTTCGACGGGCCTGACCTGCCGGGCTGGCACAACCCCGTCGACCATCCCGACTACCTGGACTACCTGGCGGCCAACGGCCTGCCGCCGTACGAGATCCACGACCACATCCGCGGGACGTTGCCGAACGGCGGGCCGGGCAACCTCCTCGCCGCGCGGCTGCGCCAGCCGGTCGAGGCGACGTTCGAGCACTACCTGGCGACGCGGGCGATCGAGATGCTCGAACGGTACGCGGCCGAGCCGGAGCCGTTCTTCCTGCAGCTCAACTTCTTCGGCCCGCATCTGCCGTACATCGTGCCGGACGAGTACTTCGACATGTTCGACCCCGAACTGGTCGAGCTGCCCAAGTCGATCGCGGAGACCTTCGCCGGCAAGCCGCCGGTGCAGGCCAACTACAGCGCGCACTGGACGTTCGACACCATGCCGCTGGAGGAGACGCGCAAGCTCATCGCCGTCTACTGGGGATACGTCGCGCTCATCGACGCCCAGATCGGGCGGGTCATGGACGCCATGCGGCGCCTCGGGCTGGTCGACGACACGGCCGTGTTCTTCACCTGCGACCACGGCGAGTTCACCGGCGCCCACCGCCTGCACGACAAGGGTCCGGCGATGTACGAGGACATCTACCGCACGCCCGGCATCCTGCGCGTTCCCGGCCAGCAGCCCGGAGTCGTCCGCACGGAGTTCGTCAGCCTGCTCGACTGCACGGCCACCATCCTCGAACTGGCCGGGATCGACCCCGCTCCTGCCGTCGACTCGCGCAGCCTCATGCCGCTCGCGTCCGCCGACGAGGTGGCGTGGGAGCAGGACATCGTCTGCGAGTTCCACGGCCACCACTTCCCGTACCCACAGCGGATGATCCGGACCGACCGCTACAAGCTGGTCGTCAACCCGGACTCGACGAACGAGTTGTACGACCTGTTCACCGACCCGGACGAGCTGCTCAACGTCTACGGCCATCCGGAGATGGAGGCGGTGCGCGGACGGTTGATGCGGCGGCTGTACCAGGTGCTGCGTGACCGGGGCGACAACTTCTACCACTGGATGACGTCGATGTACGACGTCGGCGACGTCTCCTACGACCCGACCCTGAGCGGGCTCGACGAGGCGACCTATCGGTGACCCCATGAGACGTCCCAACATCGTCATGATCCTCACCGACGACCACGCCTCGCACGCCGTCAGCGCGTACGGGTCGGTGGTCAACCAGACGCCCCGGATCGACGAGATCGCGGCGCTCGGCGCCCGGTTCGACAACTGCTTCGCGACGAACGCGCTCTGCTCGCCGAGCCGGGCCAGCATCCTGACCGGCACGTACTCGCACGTCAACGGGGTCTCGACGCTGGTCACGCCCATCGACGCCGCGCAGCCGACGTTCGTGAGCCGGCTCAAGGCCGCCGGCTACCGCACCGCCATCGTGGGCAAGTGGCACATGGGGGACGGCCCCGGTCATGACCCGCAGGGGTTCGACTACTGGGACGTGCTGATCGAGCAGGGGGAGTACTTCGACCCCTCGTTCCTGTCCGAGGACGGGCTGCGCACCGTGCCTGGCTACGCCACCGACCTCATCACGGAGATGGCGCTGGCCTGGGCGGACGGTCTCGACGGCGAGGACCCGTGGTGCCTGCTGATCTACCACAAGGCGCCGCACCGACCGTGGGAACCCGACGAGAAGCACGCCGGGAGGTACACCGACCCCATCCCGGTGCCGGCGACGTTCACCGACGACTACGCGACCCGCTCCTCCTCGGCCCGGCGCGCGGCGATGCGGATCGCCGAGCACCTCAACGCCGACGACCTCAAGCAGGAGCCGCCCGAAGGGCTGTCCTACGAGGAGACGGCGCTGTGGAAGTACCAGAGGTACATGGAGGACTACCTCGCCGTCGTCGCGTCGGTCGACGACAACGTGGGCCGGGTCGTCGACTGGCTCCGCGCGCGCGGGGACTTCGACGACACGCTCCTGATGTACTGCTCAGACCAGGGCTTCTTCCTGGGCGACCACGGCTGGTTCGACAAGCGCTTCATGTACGAGGAATCGCTGCGGATGCCCCTCGTCCTGAGCTACCCGCGGCGGATCCCCGCCGGCCAGGTGCACACCGGGATCGTCACCAACGTGGACTTCGCGCAGACCGTCCTGGACGCGGCGGGGGTGCCGCACCACCCACGCATGCAGGGCCGCAGCTTCCTGGCCGACCTGACCGGCGAGCCGGGTCCGCCGCCCGCGGAAGGGATGTACTACCGCTACTGGGAGCACGACGACGTCTTCCACAAGGCGCCGGCCCACTACGGCTACCGGACGTCCCGCTACAAGATCATCTATTTCTACAACGACGGCATGGGCCTCCCCGGCACGGGCTCGTTCACCTACAGCGGCGAATGGGAGCTGTACGACCTGGAGACGGACCCGGACGAGCTGCGCAACGTCTACCACGACCCGGCGTACCGCGCGGTCCGCGAGGAGATGAAGGTCCGCATGCACCGCGCGCAGGCCGCCCTCGGCGACGAGCCGCATCCCGGCCAGCCGGTGCCCGAGGGGATCTGAGGTGTCTTGCTGCACGCCCGCGACGCCGGGACCGCCGAGGGGGCCCGCCGTGCGCTTCGCGGCGGAGGGCCGGCACGGGATCGAGCAGGTCCACCTGACCGGCGGCGCGTTCCTGATGGGCGACGCCACCGGCGACGGCAACCCCGGCGACGGCGAGTCGCCCGTTCACCGGGTCGCGCTGCCGCCGTTCTCGATCGACGCCACCGCCGTGACCACGGCCGACTTCGCGGCCTTCGCCGACGCGACCGGCTACCGGACCGAGGCGGAGGAGTACGGCTTCTCCGCCGTCTTCCACCTGGCCCTGCGCGCCCGCCCCGGAGACGTGATGGGCCCCGTTCCCGGCACCCCCTGGTGGGTGGGGGTGCGGGGCGCCGACTGGCGGCGCCCCGGCGGACCCCTGTCGTCGGCGGAGCCCGACCATCCCGTGGTCCACGTGAGCTGGAACGACGCGGTCGCGTACTGCTCGTGGGCCGACCGGCGCCTGCCCACCGAGGCCGAATGGGAGTACGCCAGCAGGGGCGGCCTCGACGGCGCCCGCTACCCCTGGGGCGACGACCTGCCCGAGGACGAGTGGCGGGTGAACATCTGGCAGGGCGTCTTCCCCACCGAGAACACCACGGCCGACGGCTACCTGACCACCGCCCCGGTCCGCACGTACGCTCCCAACGCGTACGGACTCTGGCAGACGGTGGGCAACGTCTGGGAGTGGTGCTCGGACTGGTACGCGCCCGACTACTACGCCTACGCACCGCCCGACGACCCCCGCGGCCCGCTTCGCGGCACGGCCCGGGTGCTGCGCGGGGGCTCGTTCCTGTGCCATGACTCCTACTGCAACCGTTACCGCAACTCGGCGCGTTCGGCGAACACCCCTGATTCGTCGATGGCCAACGCCGGATTCCGCACCGTCGCGCGCTGAGAATCGTTCTCCTTATTTGTCGTCCATTCAATGTCGAAATAAGCCTCACTAACGTGTTCCCCAGGCACCTGCACGACACAGGAGGACGAAGACCAATGAACAACGTCGACCGGCGGTCATTGTTGGCCGGTGCCGCCGGCTTTCTGGGAGCGGCGGCACTGCCCGCCACCGCCGCGCGGGCGTCGGTGGCCTCGGCGCGGCGGTACCCGCCGAACTGGCCCGCCCTCGCCCCCTACGGCCTCGCGGACACCCGGCCGGACCTGTGGCCACGGGAGGACAACTCCTTCATCCTCCCGCTCGAACTGCGCCCCCGTGACAAGGAACGCGGCCAGGTCTGGATGCGGGACACCTACGTCAACTGCTTCGTCGTCGACGGGCGTCCGATGTACGTCGCCACGGGCACCACCCGGGTACCCGGGCTCGAAGCGGCCGCCCCGTGGAACGACGGCATCTTCGTGTGGATCTCCCCGTCCCTGCGCGGGCCGTGGAAACTCGTCGACACCACCGGCATCCGGCCTGACGCCGAGAGAGGCAAGGTGTGGTCACCCGAGTTCGCGGGGGAGAACCGGCCCGGGCGCACGGTCGTCGCTCCGTGGCAGGAGTACTGGTACGACGCCCAGTTCGGCAAGCGCGGCCAGGCGTGGGCGCCGGAGGTGCACCACTTCCGCGGCAAGTGGTACATCGTCGCGTGCATGGGCGACCACTCCCGCAAGGTCGGCTCGTTCATGCTCGTGAGCGAGGGCGGGATCGAGGGCCCGTACCGGCTGGTCGAGGGCAACCACGAAAAGCCCTTCGGCGATTCTTTCGTCGGGGGACCCAAGTTCATCGAGCCCGGCGCCTACCACCACATTGACGGCGGCCTTTACACCGAGGGCGACGACGCGTGGCTCGTGCTGCACAACAATTTCTACGCGAAATTCCGGGACGACATGGAGGACATCGTCCCGACGACGAACCTCCCGCAGTTCCGGCAGATGCCCTACTCGCCCGAGCCGTATCTCGAAGGCGCGTACGTGTTCAAGCACGGCGGCAGGTACTACCTCCTCCACGCCGCGTGGAACCGGACGTCGACCGATCCCGACGGCAGCACGCGCCACGCCTACGACCCGGCCGGCCCCGGTCGCACGCAGTACCAGTACGACGCGATCGTCGCCGTGTCGGACCGTTTCGAGGGACCGTATTCCCAGCGGTGGACCGCGGGCGTCGGCGCCGGCCACAACAACGTCTTCGTTGATCACAGCGGCCGCCTGTGGGCGACGTTCTTCCGCAACCCCAACTTCGGCTACTGGGCCGACCCGTCACGCGTCGCCGACGCCGCCGTGGCCGGCGTCGTGCGGATGGAATGGACCGGCCCCGAGGGCGACCGGCTGTACGTCCAGCGCCGAAACCGGAGTCACGGAGCTTGACTTAACGGCCCGGACAAAATAGATCATGTAGGGCCAGCCCGGCATCCCCCCTACGGCCTGGAGCCCGCAGTGCCGCACATGTCCCGTCGCCAGGTCCTCTCCCTGCTCCCCGCCGCCGGCCTGCTCCCCGCCACCGGGCTGCCGGCCATGGCCGCCCCCGCGCGCGCCGCGGCGGGGATCGATCACGCCCGGCTTCTCACCAACACCGTGGCGATGCTCGCCGGAACCCCCGATGTCAACGCCCGCCCTGAGGTCGCCGCCAAGCTCGCCTCGATCCTCGCCACCGCCAGGCAGAGGCTGGCCGCCATGGACAAGGCCGCCGACGGTGAGCTGTTCTCCGGCCTGAAGCTCGGCACCGACGACGCCAACCTGCGGCTGGCCTACCAGTACCTGTACGAGATCGCCCTCGCCACCCGCACGCCCGGCGGCGGCCTCGCCGATGACGCCGCCGTACAGCGGCGGGTCGCCGACGGCCTGGTGTGGCTGTACGAGCGCTACTACGGCGACCAGTCGAAGGGCTACTACGGCAACTGGCACAACTGGGAGATCGGCATCCCCACCCACGTGAGCAGGACCCTGGCCCTGCTCACCGACCGGGTCCGGGAGGAACGCCCCGGCCTGACGGCGACCTACCTCGCCTCGATGGACGCCTACCTGCGCAACGGCAAGAACGGCGACGTCGACCTCGACTCCCGCTTCCACACCGGGGCCAACCTGGCCGACATCACCGCGAACCGCATCCTGCAGGGCGCGCTCACCGGCGACGACGCCCGCGTCGGCAAGGCCATCGCCGACCAGGCCACCGTCTTCGCCACCATCGACCCGTACAACCTCCAGCACGGCGTCACCGACGGCTACTACCGCGACGGCTCCTTCATCCAGCACGACTCGGTCGCCTACACCGGCTCCTACGGGCGCATCCTGCTGACCCGCGTCGTACAGACCCTCAAGATGCTGGAGGGCGTGACGACCGGCGGCACCCCGGCGGACCTGCCCGGCGTGGTCTACCGCTGGATCGCCGACGGCTTCGCCCCGCTGATCTTCGAGGGCTGGCTGATGGAGATCGTCAAGGGCAGGGCGGTCTCCCGCACCGCCACCGGCTACGCCGACGTCGGGGTGATCGTGGAGGCCGTCACCGATCTGGCCGACCACGTCGAGGACCCCCTTCCGCTGAAGAAGTACGTCAAGTTCCTCCCGGCCGCCGACACGACCGCCTTCGTCTCCCCGATCAGCATCGCCCGCTACGCCGCCATCCGCGCCGACGCCGCCGTCCCGGCCGCCGACCTGAACCCGCCCCAGCGCTGCGTCGCCTTCAACGCCATGGACCGGACCGTCCACCGCCGCCCCGGCTACGCCTTCGCCCTGGCCCGCAACTCCGAGCGGATCAGCAAGTACGAGTACATGAACGGCGAGAACCTCATGCCCTGGTTCCAGGGCGAGGGCGCCTTCCACCTCTACCTCTCGGGCGAGGACCAGAGCCAGGTCTTCGGCGTCGACTACTACACGACCGTCTCGCCGTACCGGCTGGCCGGCATCACCGCGCCGGTGGAGGAGCGACGCACGATCCCCGAGCTGTACGGCGGCCGGTTCTGGTACGAGAACCCCGGGCACCCGCTGAACTTCACCTCCTCCTCGGAGTCCCAGAACACGTACGTGTACTTCCCGCGCGCCGAGAACACGTTCTCCGGCGGCGCGACGCTCGGCGCGTACGGGGTGGCCGGCATGGTCCAGTCCGACGACGTGGCCTACACCGCCAAGCATGCGGGCATCCTGCCCGACGACTTCGTCGCCTACCAGAACGCCCGCGCCACCAAGTCCTGGTTCATGCTCGACGACGAAATCGTGGTGCTGGCCGCGGGCGTCTCCGGCCAGGGCGGCCGCGACGCGGTGACCACGGTGGACAGCCGCATCGCCGCCCTCGGCGACGCGGTCGCGGTGAGCGGGGAGGGCTGGGACGGCGGGGCCTGGCAGACGGGCGACACCAGGCCGCCGCGCTGGCTCCGCTACGCCAACGCCACCCGCCGTACGGCGATCGGCTACGCCTTCCTGACCCGGCAGCCTGTGACGGCCGGCCTGGAGACGGTGACCCGCAGCCGCAGAGTCGTCCGCACGTCCAACCCCGACACGGCGGTGACCAAGAACGTCTTCACCGCCTCGGTCACCCACCCGGCGGCCGGCGGGCTCTCCGCCTTCGCCTACGCCCTGGTCCCGAACGCGACGGAAGCCACTTTGCGCCGCTACCCGCGCGGCCCGCTGACCGTCCTCGCCAACACCCGGGACGTACAGGCGATCAAGCACGAGGGTCTCGGAATCATCGCCGCCAACGTCTTCACCGACGGCCCCCGCCACGCCGGCCGCCTGCTCATCGACGGCCCGGCCTCGGTCATGGTCCAGTCCGGGCGGCGCACGGTCGTCGCCCTGTCCGACCCGACGATGAAACGCGACCGCGTCTCCGTGGTTGTGCAGGGCGCGCCTCTTCGCGTGGAGGCGGCGGACGAGGGGGTGACGGTCCGCCGCGTACCAGGCGGCACCCTGATCCAGGCCACCACCCACCACGCCCACGGCCGCACCTTCACCGCGACGCTCCGCTGAGGCCGAGCCTAGGGCTCAGCGGGTTCACCCGACTCGGTGCTGCTGCAGTCAGCTCAGCCGGCGGTGGCCTTGGCGTAATGGAACACCTCGGGAGGGAGCGCGTGGTCCAGGCGCCAAACGAAGCGGATGGGCCGCTCATCCTCGTGGCTTACGTAGCGCATCGGACCCGCGTAGGTGTAGGGCGGAGCGCCGAGCCCTTCGTCGCGTTTGGACTGTCTGATGAGGAGGTGGACTGTCGACTCACCCGTAAGGTAACGGCGGGCAGTGGCAGTCGAGGAGCGCAAGGTGCTCTGCGACTCCCACTGGAACAACCTCTCGCTGATCGCCCGGTCGTGGTAGAGCGTGGTGGGGGAGTAGTGGTCCTCGGACTTGTCGATGGTGACGAAGAACAGGTCCGCCTGGTGCTCCTGCACGTACTTGACCCCTTCCCGCATATGAGCGGGCTTGTCGACGCCGAAGGCGGCCAGCACCTCGTTCTTGCTGTAGCGAGCGTGGACATGCAAGGGCACCACAGGATCCAGCGGCGACGCCACATGACGCAGCCCCGAGCGAAGCACGTCCGCCAGCTCTCCGAGTTCCGCGGCCCGAGCACCGCTGAGGCGGGCGAGCCGAGCCTCCATCCCGGACACGGGCTCGGTGCCGCCCCACAACATCGTGTCCAGCATGGCCAGCAGGCGCAGCTCGCGGGGGGACCGCGGAGCCTTTCCCGCCAGCACCTCAGTCAGGAACGCGAGCCGCTCGACGTCGTCGATGTGCAGCATCCGGCCGAAGGCTCGTCCGAGCCCTGCATCAGGAGGCGTAACCGACAGACCCGCGGCGTGCCGGAGAGAGGCCCAGCCCAGGCGGCTGCGGCGGTACAGATCCTCCACCTCCAGCCCCGTCTCCTGCAGGAAGGTGGCCAGACCGACGTCCCCCAACTCGCCTAGTTCGCGCGCCAGATCCCGCCAATTCAGGCTGAGCGCCTGCCGGACGTTGTCGAGAACGAGCCGGCGGACGTCCCGATCAAGGTCGATGACGCAGCCGGCGGGCAACGTGGGGAACCCCTGCTCAATCTCCCTCGCGATTCCGGTACGGCTGGCGCCGGTGAGCGCCCGGTAGCGCCGGTCGAAGCGGAACTGCTTGTGCTGGTGGCCGACGAAGTCGAGCACGGTCAGGCAGGGCTTGTCTTCGGCCAGCCGCAATCCACGCCCGAGCTGCTGCAGGAAGACGGTGGCGCTGTCGGTGGGCCGCAGGAACAGCACGGTGTCGATCTCCGGCACGTCGACGCCCTCGTTGAAGAGGTCGACGGTGAACACCGCATTGATCCGGCGATCCCGCAGGTCGCGTAATGCCTGGTCGCGTTCGTCGCGCGAGCTGTGCGCGGTGACGGCCACGGAAGGAAGGCCGGTTCGGGTGAAGCGGTCAGCCATGAAACGGGCGTGCTCGATGCTCACGCAAAAGCCGAGTGCTCGCATCCGTCCGACATCGCCGATCTTGCGCTGCAAGGTTTCCAGGACCATGGCGGCGCGGCGGTCGTTGCCGGTGTAGACGTTCGAGAGTTGGCCGAGGTCGTAACCCTGACCCCTGCGCCAGCCGATCTGGCGCAGGTCGGTGCCGTCGTGGACGCCGAAATACTGGAACGGGGCCAGCAGACCGCGCTCCAGCGCCTCCCACAGGCGCAGCTCGGCGGCGATCCGGCCGTCGAACCAGTGCTTGATGTCCTGGCCGTCGGCGCGTTCCGGCGTCGCCGTCAGGCCGAGCAGTACCTTGGGCCGCACTCTCGACAGCAGTTGCCGGTACGTCGCGGCCTCGGCATGGTGGAATTCGTCCACGATCACCATGTCGAACCGCTCTGGCTCCGGCAGCGGGTTGTGGTGCAGCGTCTGGATCGAGGCGAAGACGTGCCGCCACTTCTCAGGCCGGGCACCGTCCACGTACAGTTCGCCGAACGTCTCGTCCCGCAGCACCTGCCGGAACGTGAGCAGACTCTGCCGCAGGATCTCCTTGCGGTGGGCGACGAACAGTACCGACTCCGCTTGCCCGGCCGCGCGCAGCCGCCGGTAGTCGAGCCCGGCAATGACGGTCTTGCCGGTACCGGTCGCCGCGACGACCAGGTTGCGCCACCGGTCGTGGATCTGCCGTTCGGCGGCGAGCTCGTCGAGAATCTCGCGCTGGTAGGAGTACGGGCGCACGTCCACATGGGCGAAGTCGAGCACGAGCGCCCCGCCCCCGGACCGCTCGGCGGACAGGGCGCGGTCCAGCCGCTCGGCGTCCTGCGCCGGGTCGTAGGGCTCGAACGACGGATCACCCCAGTAGTCGTCGAACGTGGCGGCAAACGTGTCGATGAGATGAGGCTGCTCGGCCTGCGCGAGTCGTACGTTCCACTCCAGCCCGTGACTGAGGGCGGTCTGCGACAGGTTGGAGGATCCCACGTAGGCGGTGGACAGACCGTTGCCTCGATGGAACAGCCACGCCTTCGCATGCAGCCTGGTCATCCGGGTGTCGTAGGAGACGCGGATTTCGGCGCCCATAGCCGCCAGTCGGTCCAGGGCCAGGCGGTCGGTGGCGCCAATATAGGTGGTGGTCACCACCCTCAGCCGGCCGCCGCGCACTAGGAAATCTTCGATCGCCTCTGCCAGTACCCGCACGCCGTTCCACTTCACGAACGCGCACAGCAGATCCACCCGATCGGCCGAGCCCAGCTCCCGCTTGAGCTCATGGCCGATCTCCGGCTGCCCGCGCCCGTTGACCAGCAACGCGCTCCCGGTGAGGGGAATGACCGGCCGTGCCGGGAACCGCACCTGCCCGGCCGCGTCCCGGCTCCTGGCGATGCCCAGCAACTCCTCGGCGGCCTCCACCAGCTCGTGAGGCGCGGCGGCCTCGGGCACCAGGTCGCCGATGAGGCCCGCGATCCGATTGACGATCTCCACCTGCCGGGCCAGCCGCGCCGTATCATTCTCGCCCCGTACGGAGCGCAGCGCTCGGCGGGTTAGCGCGCCCAGATGCCGGGCCAAGGTCTCATGGGAGTCGGCAAGGTCCAACGACCGCCGGTCAATCAGCTCGTGATCGGACACCGCACGCAGCAGGCCATCAAGCTCACGAGTGATCAGGTGCTGGTAAACGCCCGGCTGAAGATCGCTCACCTGGCGACTATAGGGCGCGGCCGGCCACCGCGAAATATCGTGTGCCGGGGCCGGATAATCGCCTTACACTGGCCGATCGTGGACTGGGTCGAGCGGGTCGCCGAGATGCGGCGCTGGACCAGAGGTGGCGAGCGCGCGCCGCACAAGCCGCTCCTCCTGCTGTACGCTCTGGGCCGTTTCCAGCAGCACGGCAATCGGCCCATTCCCTTCAGCGCCGCCGAAACGGAGCTGAAGAAGCTGCTGAAGGAGTACGGCCCACCGCGCGAGACCAGCCCCGGCTACCCGTTCCACCACCTGACGAACGACGGCCTGTGGCTGGTCGACACCCGCCACGGCCCGGGCAGCCCGGGCCCGGAGCTGGGCCGCCTCCGCGACAGCCAGGCCGCCGGCCGCCTCCATCCCGACCTGGCCCGCGCGCCGTCGGAGGAGCCGAGCCTGCTGGGGCGGATCGCCCGCTACCTCCTGGACGCCAACTTCGCCCCGTCCCTGCACGCGGACCTGTGCCTGCTGGCAGGCCTGGACCTGGAGACACTCGAAACCGCCGGAGAGGTCAAGAAAGCCGTACGCCGTGACCCGGGCTTTCGCGATCGGGTGCTCATGGCGTACGAGTACTGCTGCGCGTTCTGTTCCTACGACGGATGGCTGGACGGCGCGGTGGTGGGCCTGGACGCGGCGCATGTGCGCTGGTGGGCGTTCGACGGGCCCGACGATGTGGCGAACGGGCTGTGCCTGTGCGCGATCCACCACAAGCTGTTCGACAAGGGCGTGCTCGGACTGACCGGGGAGCACACCATCGCTGTCTCAGCCAAGTTCGTCGGCCGCTCGCAGTCTTCCCTGGACATGGTGCTCTCCCTGGCAGGCCGGCCCGCCCGAAAGCCTCAGCCCGGCCTGGACACAGTTGAACAGGAACACATCAGCTGGCACAGCCGTCAGGTCTTCCGCACGCCCGCCCGCGGCTGAGGTCATCGGCTGTCCGGTCTTCTGAGGCTTGCAGCCCAGCGCAGTGTATGACCGCGCTGTGACCACCGATACCTGGTGACCCAGGCGCAGTTCGGCGTGCTCCGTCGGTGCCGCGGGTTGCGACCTCGATCGGGCTGTTTTCGCCGGCCATCACCGCGATGGCTTCGAACGCCTTTGGGAAGCGCCGCCTCCCGTACC
Organism: Nonomuraea sp. NPDC005501; assembly: GCF_040605905.1. NCBI lineage: Bacteria > Bacillati > Actinomycetota > Actinomycetes > Streptosporangiales > Streptosporangiaceae > Nonomuraea > Nonomuraea sp. NPDC005501. The sequence continues at coordinate 30,146 of NZ_JBEXDT010000004.1, forward strand.
AACTCGATCACTCGGAGAGTGATCCTCAGCTCCTCAGCAACGAGCTGAGTCACCCATCTCTTGGCTGCTGTCGGATCCGGGTTTGGAACCGATGTCCGCGGCGAGGGGGCACAGCGTTCCTGCTCAAGAAGGGCAGTGACTGCACAGCCAGCTCATAGTCCTCAAACTGCGCAAATTACCGTACAATCGGCTGCAGCTCTCAAGATCATCTAGAAACCACCTCCCCGCCTTATGGGGCTTCGGGCGGGATCCGGAGATCGAGAAGGGACCCGATGTATGGCGTACTGGTGGGTGAATCAGGGTCATTCGTTTCGTCAGGAGATAGAGGCTGGGATCCTCTGGGCGCCTACCCGAACCCGGGCTGGTAGCCGCCAATCACACTGGGAAACGATGACGGCGGTGCGTCCAGGCGACACAGTGATCCACTATGCCTCCCAAGTGAGAGCGCTCAGCCTCACGACAACCATCGCGATCCCCGCGCGGCGCCCTCGGGAAATCCCTGGCCTCTGGGGCGGGGATGGCAGACTCGTGCGGACCGTCTACCGAGAGGCATCGCAGGTAGTTCCACTACAAGACATTCCCGAAGCCTGGCGCGCCAGCCACTCGTCGGATGGGCCATTCAAACACGATGGTGGCGTGAAACAAGGTTATCTATTTCGGGTGGACGATACGTTTTTCGAGCGGTTCATGGGGCGTTTTGGTGACCTGTTTCCAGGCGCGCCTGTCGTGCTACCCGCTGAGGTGAAGGACAGCGCCACCGACCTACTCCGACGGTTACTTGGTCACGACATCTCGACGCTCCATGGACGCCGTAATCGCATCATCGACGTGCAGCCCCCGTATGTCCTCGTGGCAACGGAACGCTCGCCGAACGGGCAACAGATACCCATCGCTGACGTGGAGGCTGCGCTCGCAACTCTCCGTACCGCAGGTCGCGTGCAAATACACCCTACCGAGGTGGGATATCGCAGTGCCTTCATTGGAGCAGTCCTGCTCACTCTTCCAGGAGTTGAGTTGGTAGGTGAGACGCCGCCAGTCATCGCTGTCCGCTCTCTTACTGCCGCTGATACGCCTGCAAAGTCTCAAGAGACACACACTTACGAGGGCGATCTAAGCCGTCCAGTGACTGCAGCGCAGCGCGGCGAACAGTCCGCCTTGCGCCAGCTTCTGTTCGGCTCTACCACCATTGCAACGTGCGCTCTCTGTGGTGATGCTTACCCTGTCCGTTTCCTGGTTGCAGCGCATATCAAAATGCGGAGCCTCTGTAGCGACGAAGAACGCCGCGATCTGGCCAACATTGCGATGCCTGCATGCCAGTTCGGTTGTGATGCCCTCTATGAAGCCGGCTATATCTCTGTTGGCCACGATGGCATCATTGTGTCGTCCGCACCAGATACAGATGGAGTGCTTGCTGATCGTCTTGAGAGCCTCGCGGGGCGCCCGTGCCTCTCGTTCTCGGAGGATAACCGTCGCTACTTCGCGTGGCATTTTTCCACGCGGTTTCGTGGCTAATGCTCGGGCGGCTTATTGCCCACGATCTTCGTATTGGTGAGTTGAGTGGTTCGGCTGGGGATTAATTTCACGCGGTGGTCAACGCGAAGGGCCCGGCTGTCGCCCCGGAGGGCGGGGTTCCACGGGCCCGGATCGAAACCGGCCGGCCCGGAACTTCACCCATGGCGGGACATGGTTCGCCCGGTCGCTGGTCGAGCCCCGGTTGATCGACGAATGCCGCCTTCTCGTCCACCCGGCCGTCCTCGGCGCTAGCGAGCCGATCTTCCCGGCGTCGCTGAGCCTCGAGCTTGCAAGCACGACCATCTTCAGCGGCGGAGCCGTCGCCCACGTCTTCGCAGCGCAGCCGTGATCGAGCCCGATCGGTAACCGCGGCCCACCCATCACCCGAAGAAGTCGTCGAGCGAGCCGTCAGGACGGGTGACCAGCTGGCGCTCGGTTCGTGTTCCGGCGTGAACGGAATCTCGCGCGGTACTGCTGGGCCGAGATGCCGACCTCGCGACGGAAGATCTGGCGCAGATTGCTGGCTGATCCGATGCCGGTCAGCGCGGCGATCCTCCCGATCGGTTCGTCGCCTGCCTCGAGGAGCCGCTGCGCTGCGAGTATCCGTTCCCGCGTGAGCCATTTCTGCGGGGTGGTGCCAGTAAGGCGCTCGAATCGTCTGGTCAGCGTCCTCGGGCTCATGTGCACGCGTGCGCCCATCGAGCGCAGCGACCACCGCTGGTCCAGGTTCCGGCGCATCCAGTCGAGAAGGTCCGGCAGCGGGTCACCGGGGTCGGGGCTGAGCGGGACGTCGACGAACTGGGCCTGGCCCCCACTGCGGTAGCCGGCGAGCACCAGCCGGCGGGCGAGGGCGGCGGCGGCGTCCGCGCCGAAGTCACCCCGTACGACATGCAGGGCGAGGTCGATGCCGGCTGACATGCCCGCAGCGGTGAGGATGCTGCGATCGTCGACGAACAGGGCGCGCGGGTCGACGGCGGCGGTGGGGAACAGCGTGGCGAGCAGCCCGGCCGTCGACCAGTGGGTCGTGACCCGGCGGTGGTCGAGAAGACCGGCGTGTCCGAGGATGAAGGCGCCGGTACAGATCGACATGATCCGCGCGCCGCGCCGGTGTGCGCGGCGCAAGGTCCTCAGCAACGCCGCGGGTGGGACGGCCTCCTCCGGAATCCACCCCGGAACAATCAGCAGGCCCGCCTGTTCCGCATCCTCAAGCCCGTACGGCGCGTGAACGCTGACCCCGCCGTCGAGCTCGACCTGGCCGGGCGTGACGGCACAGACCTTCGTCCGGTACCAGGAGCCGAACCGTGCGGAGTAGTCGACGCCGAAGATCTCGTTGATGGTGATGTAGTCGAAGCTGCCCGCGCCAGCGTAGACCAGGATGGCCACAGCTGGACCGTCGAGCGACACCGCGTACCTCCCGCACCTCGCTTGCTGTCGGTCCCATCGGGAGATGGGGCTAACGAGCATCTTAGGAAGACGCAGCCTTAGGAACATCCATACGAGATCGTGCGCTGAGCGTTCGCTAACCCGGGTGACGGTCTTTCGAGGCGTTGCCGCGGGAGGCGGTCTCATGACGTTCTGCAGCCAGCGGATTCCCGCCGCTTGTGCTCCCGGCGCTTTGCCTGCGCCAATGCCCGGTTCGCGTCGTCCAGAAAGCGTCCCGCTCCAACTCCGCCCGCGATGGCGGCCCGCGGAACGCCTCGCACCCAGTTGATTTGCTCATCGGTCAGGAACTCGATCGCCACAACACCCTCCGCAAATCGACATAACGCGACCCACGAAGGCTGCGGGCCACAGCAGCTCGCGCAGGTGTTTCCTCCACCTCAACACTCACCGGCCCGCCTGGCGACAGTGTCCGGTCACGAACCGACAGGATCACGCCGGTCGCCCGCGCGGGTGGCACCGGCATGCCGCCACGGTCCTAACGTCGGTTGCGGGCCTGATCGGCTCGGTCAGTCAACAGAGGTGCACTTCGGCGAAAGGCATCGACATGCGTGAGACATCTGCCGGGCTCCGGCGCAGAACATTGCTCGCCGCTATGGCCGTCACGGTCGCCGGCTCCGTGGGCATCGCCCGACGGGCGGAAGCCCGGTCGATGGAGCGGACGGCGGTGCTGTCGCGATCGGTCGGCGCCTTCGAGGTGATACCGATAATCGACGCCTCGGGGCCGTTCTTCCTGGACCGGCAGCAGGCGTTTCCCGGAGCGACGCCGCACGACTGGGACCTCGCCCGGAGCATCGACCCCGACGCGTTCGGGACCGGGGAGACCTGGCAGCTGGACTTCCGCTGCTTCCTGGTCCGCGGACCACGGGACCGGCTGATGCTCGTCGACACGGGCGTGGGGCCTGCCGACAGCCCGGCCTCCAGCTGGGCTCCCACCCCGGGCCGCCTCCCGTCCGAACTGCGCCAGGCCGGCATCGACGAGGCCGACATCGACATCGTGGTGCTGACCCATCTCCACGAGGACCACTACGGCTGGTCCGTCGGGCCGGACGGCACACCCATGTTCCCCAATGCCCGGTACGTCATCCAACGCAGCGAGGTCGCCGCGCTGCCGGCCGGCGATACGGCTCTCACATACGTCGTCGATCCATTGCGTGCCGCCGGGCAGCTCGAGCAGGTGGACGGTGCGGCGCGGCTCGCAACGGCCCGCGGGGGACTGGTCGGGTCGATCCGCGTGACACCAACGCCGGGGCACACGCCCGGCCACCAGTCAGTGATCATCGACGGCGACCGCGATCAGGTCGTCATCACCGGCGACGCCCTGGTGCATGCGGTTCAGCTGGTTGACCCGGCGGTGGCATACCGGTACGAGGCAGACCCGGAGGCCGCGCGCAGGACCCGCGAGCGGCTGCTCGAGATGGCGCGTCGCAGACACACCGTGCTGGCCACCGCACACCTGCGCCGGCCATGGATGGCGGTCCCATGACGGCGACCGCCCGGTGCGCCGGGGCGAAGGGCGGCGACGGCGCTGGTGACTGGCCTCGCCGTACTCGCCGTGCTCCTGCCTTCTCCCGCGCAGGCGGCGCCGATGCCCGCGCCGAGCAGTGGTGGTTCACGTTCTGGGACGTGAACACGAAGGTTTGGTTCGTCACCCATGGTGCCGGGATACCGGTCGCCGTGGTCGACACGGGCGTCAACCTTTAGGGTGCATACGGGTGCCTTGGGTGGGCTACCAAGGGCTTGGGAAGCAAAAGACCTGCGGCCGCGAAACCACAGGTCAGAGGGTACAAGGCCTGGTGGAAATGAGTGCCACGGGCAGGATGAGAACCTGCGGCACCCGCTTTAGGAGAGCAGTGCCGATCCTTCTACCGCATAGCCTTTGACCTGCGAGAACAGCTGTACGGATGTCCATAAGGAGCAAGATCATCTCGCGAATGTCCCACATCATCTAACATGCGATTTGCTGGTGTTCTGCCCGGGCTGAAGCTCTCGGCGGGCCCAACTGTAGTCGCTCACGGTGCGCGGCGGACAGGCTGGTTGTCCACCGCGAGGATACCGGGCGGCGAAGGCTCATTCAGTCAGAAGCCGTCGAGATGGTCCCGCATCCTCATCGCGGTCGTGCCCTGAGCGTTGTCGGCACGGGCGAAGCGTGCAGTGGGGACCTGATCTCGACACCGCTGCGAGGGTGCTCGGACACGCGGTGCTCCTGGGGAAAGAGCCGACGCCCTATGATCATGCAGGTCGCCCCCCAGACGGGCGGTGGCCTCAGGTTTCCGGGCAGAGTCGCCCATTCCTCAACGCTGCCCCAGCTGTGCCAACATAATGAGGCGCAAGTGTCACAGGATAGGGAGCGGCATGGGATTCACACAGCAACTCGACCTTCTCGAAGGCCGGATGACGCTGGGCGAGCTGGAGTCCCACCTGCTTGAGGCTGCCAACATCCTGCGAGGACCGATCGACCAAGCCGATTTCAAGAGCTACATCTTCCCGCTGCTGTTCTTCAAGCGGATCAGCGATGTCTATCAGGAGGAGTTTCAGCAGGCCCTGGCGGACTTCGAGGGCGACGAGCAAGCCGCCGCCTTCGCCGAGAACCACCGCTTCCAGATCCCTGCTGGGCACTCCTGGGAAGCCGTCCGGACCGCCACGAAGCCACCCGGACAAGCTCTGTCAGAGGCGCTACGGGCCATCGAGAAGGCCAACCAGGACACCCTCTGGGGGATCTTCGGCGATGCGCCGTGGACCAACAAGGAGCGTATCTCGGACGAGGTGATCACCAGGCTCATCGAGCATTTCTCCGCTCGCTTCTTGGGGAACTCCGCGGTGGAACCGGACATGCTCGGGCAGGCGTACGAATACCTCATCAAGCGGTTCGCCGACATGTCTAATAGGAAAGCTGGGGAGTTCTACACACCGCGCAACGTCGTCAAGCTCCTGGTCGCGATCCTCAATCCGCGGCCAGGCGAGACCGTTTACGACCCGGCCTGCGGGACGGGCGGCATGCTGATCGAAGTCGTCCAGCACGCGATCGAGGCAGGAGCCAATACCGCCGAGTTGGGTGGGACGCTCTTCGGCCAGGAGAAGAACCTCACTACTGCCGGTATCGCCCGGATGAATCTGATCCTCCACAGCATCGAGGACTTCGAGATTGCCCGTGGTGACACTCTGCGCAGGCCCGCGTTCATCGAGGGCAATCGCCTGCGGACCTTCGACTGCGTGATCGCGAATCCCCCTTTCTCTCTCCGTGCCTGGGGTCGCGAGGTTTGGACGAAGGATCCGTATGGCCGAGCGTTTGCCGGCTTGCCTCCGGAAAGCAGCGGCGACTGGGCCTGGGTACAGCACATGATGTCCTCGATGCGGTCGGATTCAGGAAGGGTGGCTGTTGTCCTGCCGCAAGGCGCGCTCTTCCGCGGTGGTGAGGAGGGCAAGATCCGCCGTAGCATCGTTGAGAGCGGCAAAATTGAAGCGGTCATCACCCTCGGCGAGCAGCTCTTCTACGGAACCGGCCTCGCCCCCTGCATCCTTGTTATACGGCACGCGCCCTCGCACCTCGGGAAGATCCTTTTCGTGGACGCTTCCGACCAGTTCACCAAGGGCAGAGCGCAGGCCACGATGGACAGCCGCCACATCGCGCAGGTTCTGACCTGGTATCAGGACTTCCGCGACAAGCCGGGCCGAGCCAAGGCCGCCGACCTGGCAGAGGTCATCAAGAACGACCACAACCTAAACGTTTCGCTCTACCTCGAATCTCGCGCTACGACGGAACTGCCCGGTATGCCGGAAGCCCTGGCCGAGCTTCGTGCGGCCTTCGACGCGCTCACGGTCGCGGAGAGCCGTCTCCGGGAGGAACTCGCCTCATGGTGAATCAGGGATCCGTGCTTCCCGAAGAGCCGGCTCGCCTGAGCCAGGCCGAGCTCCGGAAGTATCTGTGGGGCGCCGCCACGCTGCTGCGCGGCCTCATTGACGCAGGCGACTATAAGCAGTACATCTTCCCGCTGCTGTTCTTCAAGCGTCTCAGCGACGTCTACGACGAGGAGTGCGCCCAGGCCTTGGTCGACTACGGAGACGACGCAATCGCCAACGCTCCAGAGAACCACCGCTTCCAGATCCCCGACAATGCGCACTGGGACGACGTCCGCCGCAAGCCGCAGAAGGTCGGCAAGGCCATCGGCGAAGCGATGCGCGCCATCGAGAATGCCAACCCACGGCACCTGGCGGGAATCTTCGGTGATGCCGACTGGACCAACGCTGAGCGCCTCCCCGACGCGACACTCTCCAGCTTGCTGGAGCACTTCTCCACGCAGACGCTCGACCTGGCGCGCGTCCCTGAAGACGAACTGGGCAACGCCTACGAATACCTCATTGGCAAATTCGCCGATGACTCCGGACACACAGCACAGGAGTTCTACACTAACCGCACCCTCGTCGACCTTATGGCCCGCATGCTCAAACCACTGCCCGGCCAGAGCGTCTACGACCCCACTTGCGGTACTGGCGGCATGCTGATCACGACCGTGCGCGTCGTCCGCGATCGAGGGCTGGAACATCGTGCCCTGCGTCTGTATGGCCAGGAGCGCAACGTGATGACCTCCTCGATCGCCAGGATGAACCTGTTCCTGCACGGCATCGAAGAGTTCGAAATTGCCCGCGGTGACACCTTGGATGCACCCGCGTTCGTCGCGGACGACGGACTGCGCACTTTCGACGTTGTGCTGGCCAATCCGCCGTACTCGATCAAGCAGTGGAGCCGCGCCAAGTTCCTCAATGACCCATGGGGGCGAAACACCTGGGGAACTCCACCGCAAGGCCGAGCCGACTATGCGTTCTTCCAGCACATCGCGGCCTCACTCAAGCCCGGCAGCGGTCGGTGCGCGATCCTCTTCCCACACGGCGTGCTCTTTCGTAAGGAGGAGCGTGATATGCGGGAGGCACTTATCCGCTCCGGTCTGCTGGAGTGCGTGCTAGGTCTCGGGCCTGGACTGTTCTACAACTCGCCGATGGAGGCCTGTGTGGTGGTGTGCCGTACGGGACGTCCGCCCGGCGAGCGAGACAGGGTGCTGTTCATCAACGCGGTCAACGAGGTCACTCGGCCGCGAAACGGCCAGAGCCGCTTGGATGAGGAGCACATCACCCGGATCCTCGACGCCTACGAGGCGTTCGCCGACGAACCCGGATTCGCCAAGGTGGCGACCACCGACGAAATCCTCTCCCGCGACGCCTCGCTCGCCATCCCGCTATATGTCGTGGGCGGCTTCGACGCCGACCGACCCCAATTGGAGCTCGTGCGCGGATTGTGGGAAGACAGCTCTAAGGCCGCCACTGCAGCGGTCAAGGCGCTGCTGAACATCAAGGAATCCGAGTGAACGTCGACCGGCCAACGTGGCAGCGCGTCCGCTTGGGCGAAGTCGCCAGAATCGCTAAGGAGCCTTCGGCCTCGCCCGGCGAACGCGTGGTGGGATTGGAGCACCTGGAATCCGGTGTGCTGACCGTTCGCAAGTGGGCGAGGGCTGATCTGGAGCACACTTTCACGCGTCGATTCGGTGCAGGACACGTGCTCTTCGGCAGGCGCCGCGCCTATCAGCGTAAAGCCGCGCGAGCGGAGTTCGCCGGCGTTTGCTCGGGTGACATTCTCGTCTTGGAAGCGCTTCCCGGTATGAATCCCCTGTTCCTGCCCCTCGTGATGCAGAGCGAAGGTCTCATCCAGCATGCCGTCACGCGGTCTGCCGGCTCGCTATCGCCGCGAACCAATTGGAAGGCGCTCGCGGATTATGAGTTCAGCCTTCCAGATCTGGAAGAGCAGGAGCGCATCGCCAGGTTGGTCTGGGCGGCGGAGACGGTGACGATCCGGGCTGAGCATGCCGCCGCTGCGGCCTGGGACGTGGAGAAGCGGGTACTGGAAGACGCTTACAGCGACCCCACCTGGCCGACCATTGCGACAGGCGAGGCAGGTGACGTACAGCTGGGTAAGAAGCTCAACTCGCGTGACCAGACGGGCCACTACACCAGGCCTTACCTCCGTGTCGCTAATGTCGGAGATGACGAGCTCCTACTAAAAGATGTTCTCCACATGGACTTTCCGCCTGGCGAGTTCGACAAGTACCGGCTTCGGCCCGGTGACATACTTCTGAACGAAGGTCAAAGCCTGGAACTGGTCGGTCGGTGCGCTATGTACAACGGCGAGATAGACGAAGGCTGCTTCCAGATGACGTTGCTGCGCTTCCGGGCGAGTGACAGCCTCGATCCCGAATTCGCTTACGGATGGCTCCGGCGGTCGTTCTACCGCGGCGACTTCATCAAACAGGCAAAGAAGACCACCTCCATGGCCCATCTCACCGCCGCCAGGTTCAAGAGGATGCCGTTCCCTTTGCCCCCAATTGACATGCAGCGTAAGATCGTTGAGCGAGTCGCCGAGGCGCGGGAGGCGCGGCGGCGGTTGGAGGAGCATGCCGCCAACTCCAGATGTCTCGTGCACGGGCTGATCGATCGGATTCTCGGCGAGGACGACCCCCCAGATGAGCTTCGATGAGGCGAGCAGTGTCAGAGACCGGGTCAGGGATGAGCTGACCCAGATAGAAGGCGGTTGGCGGTTCGTGCCCGCCACCGACCTCGACCGGAGCGCATTCGGTTGGCTCGATGAGGAGTTCAGGGATGCCCTCATCCGCCTCAATCCGGACATCGCTGCAGATCCCGGCCACATTGACCGTATTCAGTACGAACTTGGCGCTATCGTCCTGTCGAGTGGCCGGCAGGGCCTGGTGAAGGCCAATCAGGACCTCCGGTCCTGGTTACTGGGCGAGAAGACGCTGCCGATCGGTGAAAACGGCAAACACGTCGCCATCCGCCTGCTCGATTTCGACGTGCTAGAGAACAACCGCTTCATCTTGTCGACCGAGGTGACGTTCCACCATCGCACCAAGAGGCGCAGGTTCGATGTGGTGGGGTGGGTCAACGGGATGCCGCTGGTTATCGGTGAGGCCAAGAATCCGACACGACCGTCGGTAAGTTGGCTGGACGCCGCCTATCAGGTCAGCTCGTATGAGGAAGAGGTCACCCCCTTCTTCGTGCCCAACGTGTTCAGCTTCGCGATTGACGGGCGCGAGGTGCGATACGCGGCAGTCGGCACCGACTTCGCAGACTGGACCCCCTGGCCTGCACCGAGCCCGGAAGGTGTGGAGATCGAGCGGGCGGCGGCAGCCGTACGTCATCTCGTGGCCCCCGAGACGGTGCTCGACATGCTGGCCTACTTCACCGTCTACGGCTCAGACGACGACCATCAGATGACCAAGATCGTGCCGAGGCACCAGCAGTTCGACGCGGCGAACCGCATCGTGAGCCGGGTATTGGCCGGGTCCCCGCGCAAGGGGCTGATCTGGCACTTCCAAGGGTCGGGTAAGTCGTTGCTCATGGTTTTTACCGCGGGTAAGCTCCGCCGCCACCCGCGGCTGGGCAACCCGACCGTCCTCATCGTGGTGGACCGTATCGAGCTGGACACGCAGATCAGCAGCACGTTCAATGCCGCGGACGTGTCGGGAGTCAAGAGCACCAACAGCGGCCCGGAACTCATAGACTGGCTTAGGTCTGGGCAGCGGATGACCATCATCACCACGATTCAGAAATTCCGCGACGCCCGGGAGGTGCTGTCGGATCGGGATGACATCATCTGCTTGGTAGACGAGGCCCACCGCACACAGGAGGGCGACCTCGGCACCCGGATGCGCGACGCGCTGCCCAACGCCTTCCTCTTCGGCATGACCGGCACACCCATCAACCAGCGGGACCGCAACACCTTCAAAACTTTCGGCGCAGACGAGGACTCACAGCGCTACCTGTCCCGCTACAGCCAGGCCGATTCGCTGACCGATGGAACCACAGTTGAGCTGCGCTTCGAACCACGGCTCACCTCATTGCACCTTCCTGGCGAGCTGCTAGACAAGGAGTTCGCAGCGCTTACCGAAGGTCTCACGGAGACTCAGCGGCACAAGCTAGTGACCCGGACGGCGCGGATGGAGGAGGTCATCAAGCAGCCCGACCGCCTCGACCTTGTATGCATGGACATCGCCGAGCACTTCACCGAGCATGTCGCGCCCAAGGGTTTGAAGGCCATGGTCGTTACCTTCGACAAGGAGGCCTGCTGGCTCTATAAGCAGCGCCTTGATCTCCTGCTCGGAGAGGAGGCCAGTGACATCGTCATCTCGGACGGCGACTTCACGCAGCAGGCACGTGATCTCAACCTCAAGCGCTTCGTACGCACGCGGACCGAGGAGGAGAATCTGCTGGAGCGTTTCCGTGACCCCAAGGATGCGCTACAGATTCTGATTGTCACCGCCAAGCTGCTGACCGGCTTCGACGCGCCCATCATGCAGACGATGTATCTCGACAAGGTGATGAAGGATCACACACTGCTTCAGGCCATCTGTCGGGTCAACCGCCCCTACTCGCGTGGCGACCAGCGCAAGAACCATGGCGTGGTAATCGACTATGTCGGGGTGTTCAGCGATCTCAAACGCGCGCTGCAGTTCGACGAGCGGTCCATGCAGCATGCCGTACAACGGCTGTCCGACCTGGCGTCCGAGCTGCCCGAGGCGCTCACGGGGTGCTTGGCCTTCTTCCCCGGTCTGGATCGCACCGACGGCAGCGGTCATGGTTTGGAGGCGGCTCAGCGCGCGCTCGCGCACCCCGAGACGCGGGACCAGTTCGCCGCCGCCTATCTCAGACTCTCCCGAATCTGGGAGGCGATCTCTCCGGATCCTCAATTGGCCCCGCACCGTGATGATTATCTATGGCTAAGCCAGATATACGAGTCAGTACGGCCACGGGACGATGAGGGCCGAATCCTTTGGCGCAAGTTCGGCGCACAGACACGTGCGCTCGTGGCCTCCCATCTCAAGTTCGAGGCAGTCCACGCCGACCTAGACACCCTCGTGCTGGACGCTGACATGGCCCGTCAGCTAGAAGAGAACCCTGCCCCACATGCTAGGAGAGTCCACGACGACCTGAAGCAGCGGCTGCTGGAGCGACGTGACGATCCCAGCTATGCGCCGCTCAGCGAGAAGCTCGAGCAGCTCAGGAACGCCTACGAGGCGAACCAGCTCACCAGCATCCTCTATCTGAAGCGCCTCCTCCACATTGCCCGGGAGGTGGTCGCCTCGGAGAAGGCGACAGGCACTGCCAGCATGGAATCTGTCAGTCTCGAACGTAATACTGAATCTGGGCGAGAGGCACTCACAAGACTGTTCGAGCAGGCAGGCCGAGATGGGAAGACACCCGCTGACGTGCAGCAGGTGGTGGAGGAGATCGACCGGATTGTCATGGGGATGCGCTGGGAAGGCTGGCAACGCACGACGAGGGGCGAGCGAGAGGTGAAGCGAGCTCTACGCAAGGTTCTCTATGCCCATCGCATGCATCATGACGAGGACCTGTTCGCCCGGGCCTACGCCTACATCGCTGAGCACTACTGAGTCAGGCACCAACCGAAAGGTCCGACGGTGGCCACTTCTCATACCCAGCGCGAGGCAGTCAGGCCGCGGGTGCGCACGGTGGCGCAGTTGCTGCTCCAGCTGCATACGGGCGAGCTCAGGCTGGAGCAAGGGCGTACCGGAAGTCCTGACTGGACGTTGGCACGCCGCCGCCTATTGGTCGATTCCGTACTACGTGGCTGGCCGATCGGCACCGTCTATACGCTTACGGAAGCCGGGCGGTCGAGTGTCATCGATGGCGGCAGGAGGCTGGCGGCTTTGCGTGACTTCGTGCAAGGCCAGTTCGCGCTCGACGGCTTTGTCTCGCCGGCCGATCCCATGCTCCGCGAGAATGACGGACGGTTCTTCAGCCGCCTGCCGGCCGGGCTGCAACAGGCTCTTCATGACTATCAGGTGACAGTCGTGGAGCTACGTGACCTGCCGCCCGAGTCCGTCCGCCCCGCCCTTTTCCGACTTGCCGACAACGACCGCCTTACATCGGAACAACGATTGTTGAAAGAATCGGGGATACTGGGCGAGCAGGCCCACGAGTTGATCGCCGACGCAGCGCTGCAGTGGGGCATGGATGGACCGAGGCTTGGCTTCTCCAACACGGCTTTGGTTTACGACGATGTGGTGACACGAGCATTGGTCGCCGCGGAGCAGAACCATCTCGCAGCTGTGGACGAAGGCCTCGATTCTAGAGTCCGCGCCGGTCATCCGGTGGCTTCCGGTGTCCGGGAAGAGGTGGCAGCTGCCCTTCGCGACTTGTTGACCATGCCCGCGATGGACAACGAGGGAGTGCGCTTCAGCCAAGCGACCCTGCTCTCATGGCTCCTGTTGATCATCCACGTGCGGCGGCGATTCGGCGAAAGTGCCGTGCACTATCTCGGTGCCGTGATGGAGTGGTTCGAGCCCCAGCGCCACCGACTCAAAGCTGGGCTTGATCCGACTCCACCGCAAGTTCGGCCCGCTTTTCGTCAGCTGCCTTACCCAGATTTGCTGTCAGCCTTCAACGAGGCCGCGGCTCTCGATGCCAGGCGCCTCGAGTCCATCATGATCAGGGACATCATCCTCTGGCTGCTGCTTGTGGCACACGGCGGCTCTCCCGCTCGCGAGTCGACTCCGACGCCGGATCTGCTGGAGCTCGCACACCAAATCAGCGAGGGCACGGACATGCGTTCTTTGCTCAACCGCTTCGTGACGAAGACGGGTTGGGGGCGATGGGCATGAAGGCAACAGAGCTGGACGCCACCTATCGAGCGCTCCACGAGAGCACCGCGGTCTCCGCTCTGCGCCATGTTTATGTGGGAGATCATCCTCATCTTGGATACCTCGAGACATCCATCGCTCCGGGAGTGACCGTGCTGTGTGGCGCCAGCGGGGTCGGTAAGAGCCAGTTTCTGAAGGCGCTGGCAGCCCATCTCGCCGATGGAGATCATTCAGTTGTCACCACAGATCTCTGTGACCTCTATGGCGCGACACCACCCGCATCACACGACGTGATGCGGCGGCGCGCTAAGTGCCAGTATGTGGATCTCGCTCGAGAGTGCTTTGATATCCTTCAGCAGACGTCCTCACCTGATCTGCCCGACCGACTGGAAAGCGCGGAGCCTCTGACATTGGAGGAAGAGGTGGTCCGGCTCCGCTATGTCCTCGGCCGCGACTATTCGAAAGCCGAGCTAAGAGAAGTCAGCCGAAACGACGGACGGTCCGAACACTGGCGCCACTTCACGCTCCACTACGGCGGACGTTCTTACGGTCCAGCCGAAATGAGCCTCGGCGAACTCGCCGCATGCGTCATCCTTACCCTGGTGCAACGCGCCGGCGAGGGGCAGATTCTGTTGCTTGACGAGCCCGAGAACTTCCTGTCCCCACGCGCTCGTGCGCACCTGCTCGATGTCATCGCCACTCGGGCCGTGAAGAGGAAGCTCTCGGTAGTGATCGCCTCTCATTCGGCGGAGTTCGTTGCCCGCTTACCGGCCTCTTCACTACGTGTCATGGAGCGGTCGGTTGCTGAGATCCACGTTGACGCCGCGGATTACCACTCCGCGGCGGTGAGGGCGCTCGGGCTTGACCCCTTGCCAAGGGTCCTCGCGCTTGTGGAGGACGATCTGGCCGTCCACCTGCTTGAAACGATCATCGCCATACATGCGCCACGTTTGATCGGCCAGGTCCGTGCTGCCAAGGTCGGCGGTGACGGCAAAGTCGATCTGGGAGTCAAAGTACTGGGTCAGAAACTCAATGTCGCGATGGACTCCCGAGAGAGCCGGCGCGCGTTCCTGGAGCGTGGGGTGCGTACTCTGGCCAAGCATGAGCTCGGTGTCCGGGTGATCGGTGTGCTTGACGGTGACGCACGGCAGCAATTCAACGGAGATCACCTAGCGTATCTGCCGGGTGACCATGCGCCCGAGGCGCTCCTGCTTCAAGCTCTTCGGGCATGCCCTGACCTGGCTGCTGAGCGACTCGGCGTCTCTCGTCACGCTTTGGACGTCGCCGTAGCTGGCGCGGAAGGCCTCGATCATCACCACCAACCCGAGCACATAGCTCGTACGATCAACTATGACACCGATACCGTCACGGCAGTCGCCGTGCGTATCGCGGTTGGTATGCCCGAGCACAAGGCCAGTGCCGATGAGCTCGTGACCAAGCTCACGGCTCTACTTTCCCCTCACCCCTGAAGTGTCGCGACTATGCGTGAAACCGCCTAACGGCAGCGAGACCTGACTCTTGCAAACCCTGCGCGAGTGGCCTTCGATGCCGTTCTAATCAAAGGCAGACACGCCCAGCTGCCAGTCGTCCAAGGCCCTCATCCTGGGCGGAACGCTCTCAAGCATCCTGCACCGGAAGTAGGCATCCACGTGGCTCCGGCCGACGGGGCGTGACCTGCCCACGGTCGTTAGCACCCGGACGCGGCGCGACAGCATGACCTTCCGCTTTTCAGGCGGACCGATCACCCTGCTCGGCTGATCGAAACCGTGGTCAGGCACGCGTGGACGGTGGCGCGGGTGCGTCCGCGTGTGGTGATGTTGCTGTCAGCGCTGCTGTCAGCGCTGCTGTCACCTCAGCCATGGTCACCCGGTGGCAAGGCCCGACGAAGGAGGGCCTTGCCGGCGATCGCCCCGGCCCGTACGACGGGCACCGAAGTCCGCGATCGTATCGGCCTCAGCCACTGCGCCGCCTTCTGACCCGTAGCAAGGCCGACAGCGTCCATTTCCGTCCACGAGCAGTCAAAGGCCCAGGTCATCGCGCGAACACGCGAACAGGAAGTCCACAGTCGTCCAGGACAATCCAAGGTCGTTGTTAGCAGCCGCGTTAGCCAGATCACAACATGTGGCGGTAGTACTGGAAACGCGAAAGCGCATGACAGCGGCACGTGCGCGTGATCCACTGGTCAGATGGAGAGCGTAGTAACGAGCCTAGTAGCAATCTTTGGGACGCTGATGGGAGCCGCCGCCACATATGTTTTTCAACTACGGACCGCCAAGCAGGCACGCCAGTCCGCGCGGGAAGAACGACTGTGGCAAGAACGTTTGGCGGCGTACAGCACCTTCGCCGGCGCGCTTACGGACTTCCGGAAGAGCCAGAACGACCGATGGCACAGGGAACAGGAAGACCCACAGAGCGCTGCGTACTCTACAGTGCGAGACGAGTCCTACCGCCAGCGCGCAAACGCGACGGCTGCGCTATTCAGGCTGCGGCTGGTCACAACGAACCAGGAACTCGATGACTTGGCATCGTTGGCATTAAGGTTGACCGAGGAAATCCACGACGCTACAGACGAAGAAGATCGTACTGCCCGAGGCCGGAAGGCCCGTCGAGCCCTTCTCGACTTTGCTAAAGCAGCGGCAGTTGATGTCCAGCAGCTCCATGTGTAGGAATCTTGAACTGCCAATTGAGCTATTGCCGCTCTGAGCCTGCTTGCAAACAGGAGCCAGTCACCCCGTTGAGGACTTGCCGCCCTGCGCCGCGCGTCATCACCGTCAATTATCAGCCGGGTCGCCCTGACTAGCCAAAGTCCTAAGAAATGCTGGCTAATCTCCTGGCCTGAACAGACGTCGCATGATCTACACTCAGAACCGCAAAAGTCAAGATATCAGCATGTTACTGATTTGATATTCGAACAGAGGAACCTCAAAAAATTCAATCAAGAGTTATGGCGCACTAGGAGAAGGACTAAAAGGGCTATCAGTGCTGAAAATCCTACTCCAAAATAAAATCCCTGCTTGAGGAAATCCCAATCAAGTCGACTTGAAGGCCATCTAAGCTTGCCGCCTCCAGTGATATACGATGCTTTCTCGGCCTCAAGCGCACTTACCGCAATCTCCACTTTTCGTGCAACCTCCTCCAAGGCAGATGCGTTGTTGGTGGTCGGCGGCTCTAGTTGTCCTTGCATAAGATAACTTGCGTCTTGAATGCGCTGCGACATCTCTCTGATCGTTCCCCACTCGATCTTGTCCACCGCCTGCGAGAGAGCGTAGGAATTTCCTTCAAGATGCGCTACTTTTGATGCGGCCCAATTAAGCGCTTGGGCGTTGTCTTCTAGATGGCGCAGCTTGTTCGCCGAATCCGCCAGAAGGTTGGTATTTTGTTCGAGGTTCCCGAGCATTCCTGCAGCGCGGTATAGCATATGAGCATTGTATTCTAGATCCCCGAGCCTTCTGGCCGCTTCATTAAGGAGCTGAGCTGCGTCAAGAATATATGGCCTGTCGAAGGATTCCAGCAGTAGAGATCGTATCGTCTCTGCAGTGTCACTACTTACGGATTTTAGATCACCTACAGCGGCCAAGAGATCTTGCTTGGTGTCACTCACCGCTTGGAGCATGAGTTCCTGAAGTCGTTCTTCTGTCAAGGAGCCCAGCCTATTGAGCTCCGACATATAGTTTCCCTCGCGGTCCTCCTTCCAGCCGCGCAGTATTTCAACGGTGTAATCGCTCGCAGTAGGTTCGGTGTCAATCAGCTTATGATGGCCTTTGCAAAGAAGAATCAGATTACTAAAGCTCCTTCGCTCTTCCCGCGTCATGCGGGAGTCGTACCGAGCTCCGCCCTTTTCCTCGGCGCAGATATGTGCAATATCGGCAAAAACGGAAGGAAGGCAGTCGATAACCTGCAAGACTGGCCTTGGACAGTCTGGGGCGTAGCACTGATTGCGGCTGAGGTAAAAGAGCGCTTTTTGGACAGCCGATTGAATGTGATCTTTGCCCATGATGCCCTGCCTGCGCCAAGTTAGACTGACAGATACGCGATACAGCATAGAATCCAGGTCCGACAATTAATCCGTCTACGCGCCTGTTGACATGTGCGCGTGGGCGGTGCTGGCCGCGACCGGCCGAAGAGCCGCAGCGCGGCCAGCAACCGCCCGACGCGCGCGGGACGCCGCAGGCGGCACGCGCCTTGAAACCGTGGAGAAAGTACTCATCCACGCAACGGGCATGGCTTGTCGGGTCTCATGACCCGTGTGACACATCGTGCTCAGGACGTGCGTAACACTTCGCCGAGTGCTGGTGGAGTTGAGCGTGGTCGAGCAGCGGTACCAAGCCGTGCTGCAGGTGTTATCAGGGGCGAGTGTCACCGAGGTCGCCCGACGGTTCGGGGTCTCCCGTCAGGCGGTGCATCGATGGCTGAACCGATACCGCGATCAGGGACTGGCCGGGCTGTCGGATCGTCCATCCCGTCCCCGCACCTCACCGACCCGGACACCGGCCCAGGTAGAGGCGCTGATCTGCGAACTGCGGCGTAACCACCCCCGGTGGGGCGCCCGCCGACTGGTGTGGGAACTGACCCGCCGGAACTGCCCCGGGCCGGTGCCGTCGCGGGCAACGGTGCACCGAGTGCTGGTGCGCCACGGCCTCGTGCAGGCCACCCCCAGAGGCCGGCGGCGGGAGGACTACACGCGCTGGCAACGATCTGAACCGATGCAGTTATGGCAGATGGACATCGTCGGCGGGATCATGCTGGCCGACGGCACCGAGTGCAAGGTCGTCACCGGCATCGACGACCATTCCCGCTACTGCGTCGCCGCCACCGTGGTGGCCCGCCCCACCGGCCGGGCCGTCTGCTCGGCCCTCGCCACGGCCATGCGCCGCTACGGGATCCCCGATGAGCTGCTCACTGACAATGGCAAGCAGTTCACCGCCCGGTTCGGCCGCGGCGGGGAAGTGCTGTTCGACCGGATCTGCCGCGAGAACGGCATCACCCACCGGCTGACCCGACCGCACTCACCCACCGCCACCGGCAAAGTCGAACGCTTCCACCAGACCTTGCGGCGAGAACTGCTGGATGACCACGGCCCGTTCACCAGCATCGCCCATGCCCAGCAGGTCCTGAACTCCTTCGTCGCCGACTACAACACCCGCCGGCCTCACCAGTCGCTGCACATGGACCGCCCCGCCGACCGGTTCCAACCCCGCGACGACGAGCAGCTGCCGCTGCGGCTGCCACCAGCCCTCCAGTCCTTCCCCGATCCTCACGTCGAACCCGAGCTCACACCGGAGCCCGAACCTCAGGTTGAGACGGCCCCGTTGGTGATGCCGGTGGACGGGATCGACCTGGTCGACCTGGCCGTCGAGTTCACCCGGATCGTCCCGGCCTCGGGAAACCTGGCCGTCTGCGGACAGCAGTTCTGGCTCGGCACCCACCGGGCCGGTCTCACCATCACGCTGCGGGCCGATACCGGCACCGTCGAACTGCTGGCCGCTGGGGTCAGGATCAAGAAGGTCCCGTCCCGGCTGACGCCTCAGCAGCTGCGTCGGTTGCTCGCCGAAGGCGGCACCCGCATCCAGCCCGCACCCAAATCGGCCCGCCCCGGCCCCGGCCAGACGGTCGAGGTCGACAGGATCATCAACGCCTGCGGCCTGGTCTCCCTCGGCGGCAGGCAGCATCCGGTCGGCTACCAGTTCGCCGGACGCCGGCTGACCGTCCGCATCGACGATGCCGTGCTGCACCTGACCGACGGACACACACTCCTGCGCACCCTGCCCAATCCCCTCACCACCGAGGAGATGGCCCGCCTGCGCGACGCTCGCCCCGCCGGACCTGAGCCCCAACCAGCCCTCCAACCCGTCCAGGTGCAGCGGCGGGTCAGCAGCCGCGGTCAGCTCGCCATCGCTGGTCAGCGCATCCGCGTCGGCATCGGCCACGCCGGAGCGACCGTGACCGTCGAGGACACCGACGGGACCTTCCGCATCACCCACGCCGGCCAGATCATCGCCGAGGTCGCCCGCACCACCACCAAACCCATCGCCCGGTTCAAAGTCCGCAAGCCCCAGCATCCACGGAAGACCACACCTGGCGGACAGAACTGCGGTCATGGATCCCGTGACGCTGCAACAGGCCCTGGACGACATCTTCGACCACGCCCTGCTCCACCACGGCTTCGTGGGCTACATGCGCGACTACCAGCTCGTCATCCGCACGACCGCCGACCCTCGAACGGGGATCGCGCCGACGACACTGCGCTACCTGTTCCGCCACTGCGTGCAGGCCACCTGCACCACAACGGTGCCGGCCGCCACCTGGCGCACCTCCCTAGACGACCGGCTCATCACCTACGAGACCGGCGTCGACCTCGACGGATACGTCTGGGGCGTCAGCTGGCAGATGCTCTACCCCGGAGCAACCCTCATCACCGACTCGCCAAGCGCCCGGACCTGGGCCGCCGCCGTCGGCATCGACTTCCATGAAGTCCGGATCGAAACCAACGCCCACGACCTCACCCTGATCTTCTCCGACCTGCACATCGAAGAACTCCCCACCGAATCACAGCGACCAGAGCACAGATTCCCGCTTCAATAGGCACCAGAGAACAACAGATCATCTAGCCGGAGTGTCACCCACCTCCCGAGCCGGATCTGTCACACGGGTCCTGAGACCTGACAGCAACGGGCATGGCTGTGACCTGGGAGTTTTGCTCCGCTGCTGGTGCTCCGGATTCGGTTGCTGGCTGCCGCTGGAGCGGAGGGACTGAGTCAGCCGACGTGCGGACTCTGTTTCCCATCCGCCTGGAGGTAATGGCTGATGCGCAGGCTCATCGAGCGATCCATCCGGTAGTTCGTCATCTCATCCCGCGGAACCCAGCGGACTTCGCGAGACTCGGCGCTGGGTGTCGGCTTGCCGGCAACAGCTCGGGCAGTGAGGACGATGGAGAACTCCTGCCGGACCTCGCCGTTGCTGGTGTAGAGGATGACGTGGGCGGGATCGCTGTAGGTCCCGACGAGCCCAGTAACCTCGCAGGTGATGCCCGTTTCTTCCAGCGTCTCGCGTACGGCTGCTGCCGGGATGGACTCGCCGAGATCGATGGCTCCGCCTGGTAGGGCCCAGTTGTCGTTGTCGGAGCGGCGGATCAGGAGGATGTGGCCGGCCTCGTTGGTGACGACGACGTTGACCGAGGGCACCAGGCTGTTCGCGGCTGGCGCCTGCGGGTCGTTGTAGAAGTCGATCCTGCGGGTCACGGTCCGGAGCCTACGTGCTGGATGCCTGATCTTCAGGCGGTTTCGTGTCGCTCGGCTGGCTGACGAAGCTGCCAAGGCCACGGACGGTGTAGATGGCGCCTTCCTCGCGGAGGGCTCGCATCACCTTGTGGGCGGTCATGCGGGCGATGCCGAACTCCTGCATCAGATCGTTCTCGCTCGGCACTCGTGAGCCGGGGCGGTAGACGTCGGCGGCGATGCGCTCGCGGATCACGTCGGCGACCTGCTCCCAGCGAGGCCGGTCGTGGCGAAACTCGATCATGACGTCACTGTAGGAACCCGTGATGTCCCATCGTTCTCCGGATGGCCCTATGGAGCCCTATAGACAACCCATCTGAGCTTTGCTTACGCTGGCCCCATGGCACTCCCCGGTTGCGACCTCGACGCGCTTCGCGCCACGTTCCCCGGCTGGTCGTTCTTCCGCAGCGATGCTGGCGCCCTCTACGCGACCAGGCGGGGCACTCCCCTACGCAATGCAGAGATCGACGCGGGGCTTGATCAGACGGTGAGCGCCGACGACTACGTGACCCTCGTGACACTGCTGCAAGCGCAGCAGGTCCGGCACTGATGCGGCGGCGTCATGGACGTGTATGACTACCACGGGCCGCATGCTGATCCTCCCCAGCCGTGGGCCGAGCCGGTGGAGTGGGAGCCGAGCCTGCCACGCGCCGACCGGTTGCGCGTACGGGCACACACCTGCTGCTGCCGGCGCCCGTCCTTCGAGCTGTGTACGGCGGGTGGTCTGTGGTTCGTCCGGCGCATGTCAGGTGGGTCGCCGGCCGACGTCGTCGAGACAAGCTGGATGCGGGAGCGTGCGGCGAAGGACCTATGGCACCGGATCCTGAATGGTCAGGCGTGGTGACCGAGCGGCGGCACCTCCTGGCGGAGGTAGGCATGGGCTATCTGCCGCGCCGCGTCCTCAGGCGTCGTCTGGTCGGTCCGTATCCGCAGCGAGAAGAGGCCAGTGTCGTGGGCTTGCAGGTCGAGCAGGGTCTCGTCCCATGCGCTCAGGCGCCTGGCGGTGTCGCCGTCACCACGTTGCCGAGACCGCTGCTCGCAGACGTCGCGCGGCACCCACAGCAGGACGGGCAGCCAAGGGCCCGCTTCTGCCAGGCGCAGTATGTCTGGAATGTTGCCCATGTGCACGACAGGCATTTGCCCCGCCTGGGCTGACTGCTCGATCTGGTGGCGGTCGATGGCATAGACGTTGCCGTAGCGGTGGGTCTCCGCGAGCAGCCGTCCGGCGGCCCGCAGCCGGGCGAGGTGTTCGGAGGTGACGAAGTCGTATTCGGTGCCGCGCCGGTCGCCGGCCTTGAGCTTGCGGAGCAGGACGAACCGCGGGTCGAGGGCCGTCAGGGCAGCGGTGATGGTGCTCTTGCCGCTGGCCGGCGGGCCGTACAGGACGATGCCCTTCACGACAGAATCCGCTTGAGGGTCTCGCGGGTCTGGTCGGCCAGGCTGATCGCGGCTCCGAGACGGTTGTCGACGGTGATGTGCGCGGTGGGTGGGCAAGTCTCCGTGTTCAGGCCGCTGGTGTAGGTGTCCCAGTTGCCGAGCTTCCAGGCGTCGCGGGGTGCTCCGCGGAATTCGATGTACTCGCGCATGGACTCGGCGTCGCAGCGCACCCACACCACGGCGACGTCGATGCCTTTGGCGGCGCAGCGGTTGGTCAGGCGGGAGATCCAGTCCGGGTCGGCCAGCTCGGCGATGAACGGGGCCGACAGGATGGCCGAGGTGCCGACGTTGAGGTTGTCGAACGCGGTCTCCATCAGGCACCGGTACTCCAGTGGCCGGACCTCGCGCAGGTACAGCTCGGTGTGCCGGTCGTGCGGGTCGCCGCCGAGGGAGACGAGCAGGCGTTCGACCATGGCGCGGGTGAGGGAGTCCTTGTCGAGGAAGGCCCAGCCGGTGATGTCGGACAGGAACCGTGAGAACTCGGTCTTGCCGGATCCGGCGTAGCCGCCGACGAGGGTGAGAATCGGCTTCGGGCTGCCTTTGCCGTGCCGGCGGCGCCAGGCGTCGACCACGCGGCTGAGGAGTGCGTTCTGCTCGGCGTTGGAAGGGCTGCCCGACACTTTGATAAGGGTCTGTTCGATGACCTGGGCGGCGGCGTTGTCGGCTGCGGGGTCGGTGGGCGCGGGCAAATCCGAGATGGAATTTTCCACTTCGGGTATTTCGCCGGGTAGTGGTAGCCGGAAACCTAGCCTGGGCTCACTTGCCTGATAGAGGAGGCAATATGCCCGTCGGTAGTGAGGTCCGGGATATACCGATCCCTGCTCGTGTGCCCAGAGTGTCTGGAAATTGGCGGCTGGAGCGACCAAGCCGTGCCGGTGGGCGATCTGGCGGAGCTGATCACCTGCTGCTTCGAGGGTGAGACCATGCGCTTCGCGATGCTGGCGCAGCAGCAGGGGTCGCCATCCGGGGCGCTGGATTGTCTTCATCGCATCCTTTTGCGCACTTTGAGAAGCGGGCATGTGAAAGCGCATGTGTAACCGCCGTGCAGGCAGCAATGAAGAAGCTTAGCTAACGCTCCGTGATACTCAACAGCGCGAATGAGCGATGAACTAACGGCATCCCCGCCGGGATAACGACCGACCAGAAAAGGGGTGCCGGTATGACCACAAACAAGCGGCTATTGGACGAGCTTCGTGCCATTCAGGCCGAGATAGAAGAGTTGGCCTGCCGGGTCAGCGAGATCGCTTCCGCTCTTGGAACACGGCCTTCTCCAGATCGGCGATCCGCCCGCCGAGATCAGCCAGGGTCTGGCGCATCTGAGCGAGCTGGTCCATGACGGCCGGCGACGCCGGCCCCTCGGCGTTGGTCTTGCCGCTGGCCTCGGCGGCCCCTTCGCGAACGAACACGCCCTTGCCTTGCTGGCCGACGACCAGGCTCTCGGTACGGAGCACGCTGATGGCCGCCTTGACCACGCTCGCGGACACGTCGTAGCGCTGGCAGAGCTGGGCGGTCGAGGGCAACGCGGCGCCGGGACCGAGTGATCCCGTCCTGATCTGCGTGCGCAGGTCGTCGGCTATCTGTAGGTAGCCGGGGCGACCCGTCTTCTCGACCATCCCGTGCCCTTCGCGAGGTTGTCTGCCTCCAGTTCAGCACACCCCATCCGACATGCCAACCAAGTCTTCGTGGAATCCCTTGACAACTTAGAATTCCAAGCGTTCTATGTATGCCAAGAGGTTCACTCCGATCGAACGAAGGAAATCGCCATGCGCACCGTCCCCATCCCTGTGGACAGCAGCAAGCTCACCATCACCTGCGTGAAGGCACCGCGGCCTCGCGTGCTCAACAAGGACACCGGCGAGATCAAGACCGACAAGAACGGCAACACCGTCTACGAGGTCACCGTCTCCGTCGAGGACGAGTTCGGCCGGATCGAACTCGTCAAGATCGGCATCACCGGCGAGCCGCCCATCACCGCGGGCGACCCGGTCAACGCCGTCGGTCTCATCGGCTACGTCTGGGAGATCGCCGGCCGCTGGGGCATCAGCTACCGCGCCTCCGCCCTGCTCCCGCTACGGGAGGCCGCCGATGTCTGACCTGCTCACCCTGCTCGGAGTCTCGGCCGCCATCGCGGCCGGGCTCTGGGCCTGGCACCACTGGCACTACCGCTCCTACTGGTTCGTCCTCGGCTACCCACTGGCCGCGATCAGTGTGTGGGCCACCTGGCGCAAGGTCGCTCTCGGCTGCGGGTTGACCAAGAAGCGGCAGCGCTTCTGGTTCACCACCGTTCCGGGGCTGGTGGCCTCGACCGGCGTCGTCCGCGTCCGGCGCAAGTGGCAGCGCATCGCCGTGGACACCAAGCCGTTCATGTGGCTGCCCATGCCGACCCGGCACGGCTGGCGCGTCACCCTGCACACGCTCGAAGGGCAGATCCCGGCCGACTACGCCGAGGTAGCCGAACGGCTCGCGCACTCCTGGGGCGTGCACGCCGTCCGCGTCTCCTCGCCCCGCCCCGGCCGGGTCGTCCTAGCCACCACGATGCGCGATCCACTGGTCAAGGTCGCCGACCTCCCGGCCTCGACCGAACTCCTGAAGGTCACCGTGGGCAAGCTGGAGACCGGCGGGCCATGGACGATCGACTTCACGACCGTCCCGCACTGGATCAACGCCGGAGCGACCCAGTCGGGCAAGTCCAACCTGGCCAACGCCCTCATCGTCGGCCTGGCACCGCAACCCGTGGTGCTGGTCGGGTTCGACCTCAAGGGAGGGGTGGAGTTCACCCCGTACGCGCCGCGCCTGTCCGCGCTGGCAACCACCAGGACCGAATGCGGGGCCCTGCTGGACGACCTGGTCACGCTCATGGCCGACCGGATGGGCGTGTGCCGGATGGCCGGGGCCCGCAACATCTGGCAGCTACCGCCCGCCGTACGGCCAGTCCCGATCGTCGTCCTGGTCGACGAGCTGGCCGAGCTGTACCTCATGGCCGACAAGAGCGAGAAAGACGAGATCGCCAAGACCTCCACCGCGCTGCTACGGGTGGCCCAGCTCGGGCGGGCGTTCGGCATCTACCTCTTCTGCTGCGGCCAGCGCATCGGCTCCGACCTTGGTCCCGGCGTCACCGCCCTACGGGCCCAGTGCTCCGGCCGGATCTGCCACCGGGTCAACGACCCGGAGACTGCGACCATGACGCTCGGCGACCTCGACCCGGCCGCCCTCGTCTCCGCCCGCGCCATCCCGGCCGAGACACCCGGCGTCGCCATCGTCGCCGGCCAGGACGGCCAGTGGTACCGCGCCCGCTCCTTCTACGTCACCGAGCAGGCGGCCGAACACGCCGCCCGCACCCACGCCCATCTCGCCCCGGCCTGGGACGAGGTCATGGCCGCCCAGTCGCACGAGATCCCCGCAGCCTGACCGCACTCACGAAGGGAGGGAACACCGATGCGACACTTCGCCGCCTGGCTTGTGGACACCGGCCCCGTCCTCGTCCTGGCCGTCATCGCTGGTGCGGGCTCGTTCGCCCACATTCGCGACACCGCCGGCGAGCACGGCCAGACGGGCTGGATGTCCTGGGCCATCGCCGTCTGCATCGACCTCACCTGCGTCATGGCCGCCCGCGAACGCCAACGCGACAAGAAGACCGGCCGCGAACGGCGCGGCCCGATCTCCTGGCCCGCCCTCGTCCTGAGCGGGGGCATCGCCCTGTCCCTGGCCGCCAACCTGGCCCAGGCCGAACCCACCGCCTGGGGCTGGATCACCGCCGCGACACCCGCGGGCGCGTTCCTCGTCGCCGTCTCGATGCTCGAACGCAGGGTTTCCACTCCGCGTCCGCGGGACGTCCCGGAGACGTCCCCGGTCACGGTGTCGGCGTCCCCGGCCGTCCCCGAGACGTCCTCAGTGGTCCCGGGCCGTCCCGCTCTCGTCCCCGCCACCGAGGACGGCCAGGACGGCGGGCCCGCACCCGACCCGGCCCTTGTCGACTACGCCAGGCGCGTGGCCGACGAGCACACCGCCAAGCACGGCAGACCCATCACCCGCGACCTGCTCCGAACCCGTCTGGGCGTCTCCAACCAACTCGCCGCCGACCTGCTCCACACCATCCACCCCGCACGAACCCCGTGAAAGGACAGCAGCCGATGCCCGACCCGCATGCGCGCCTGGCGCTCGTAGCCGGCCTTCGCGCCCTCGCCCAACTCCTCCACGACCGCCCCGACATCCCGGCACCTCGCCGGATCGACGTCTACCACTTCGCCCAGAAGGTGTCCGACGACGAGATGCGGGCCGAGATCGACCGCATAGCGGCGCTGCTCGGCACCACGACCGAAGAGCACAACGGCCACTACTCGACCTTCATCCGGCTCGGCGCCGTCGAGTACCAGGCCACCGCCAGCCTCGCCGACTCCTGCGCCCGCCACGCAGCAGCCGAAGCCGCCTACCGGACCGTCTACGACTCCACCGACACCGACCCCGGCCACCCGGCCTGAAGGGATCACAGCCATGAAGATTCGCCTCGACGGCACCCGCCCCGAGATCACCTACAGCATGTTCCGGCTCCGCGAGATCTTCACCGTCACCTCGGTGTCTCGCGCCTACCCCAGCCGGCACCGACCGCGTCAGTACCACATCTACGTCAACATCGTCCCGCGCGAGACGGACCACAGCCGATGACCAGCGACGTCACGGTCCTCCACTACCGCTGCTGCACCTGCAACGGCACCGGTCTGGACAACGACCGCGACACCTGCCGCGACTGCGACGGCACCGGAATCGACAACCACGGCGCATAGCCGTAGCGCCCCCCGCCTGGCCACACATCCGCCAAGATCCGCGCCAGGCCGGGGGCCATCCACCCAGAACACTGGATAGGACGGAACCCATCTTGCCCCACCCACACGCACTCGCCGGAATGATCACCCGGCTCCACGACCCGAACTACGACCGCTGGGCCCACCAGATCAAGCGCACGGGCGGCTGCCGCCAGCCCATCCACCTGCGCGGCAAGGTCGAACACTACGACCGCGCCACCGGCCAACTCCTCCATCGCTACAGCACCCACACCGAACCGGGCGGCGTCCTGCGGGTGCCGTGCAAGACCCGCCGCGCCTCCCGCTGCCCCGCCTGCGCCGAGACCTACCGCGCCGACACCTACCAACTCGTTCGCGCGGGGCTGGTGGGTGGCAAGGGCGTTCCGGAGACGGTCGCCGCGCACCCGGCCCTGTTCGTCACGCTCACCGCACCCTCGTTCGGGGCCGTGCACGTCCGCCGGGAGAAGAACGGCAAGGTCCTGCCCTGCCACGCCCGCCGCGACGCCGAGACCTGCTCACACGGGCACGTCATGTCCTGCACGGCACGCCACGCAGCCGGCGACCCGCACCTCGGCGAACCACTCTGCCCGGACTGCTACGACTATGAGGGCTCGGTGCTGTTCAACGCCGTGGCTCCCGAGCTGTGGCGGCGCTTCACCGAAGCACTGCGGCGACGGTTCGCCCGCCTCTCCGGACTCACGCTGCGCGAGCTGCGTGAACGACTCACCGTCTCCTTCGCCAAGGTCGCCGAATACCAGCGGCGCGGCGTCGTCCACTTCCACGCCGTCATCCGCCTCGACGGCCCCACCGGACCTACCTCGCCACCTCCAGCCTGGGCCACCGCTGACGCCCTAGAGAAAGCCGTCCAGCACGCGGCCGGCGCAATCACCGTCGAGGTCGAGCCGCTGGCCCGCGTCTTCCGCTGGGGAACCCAGCTCGACGTCCGCCTTATCACCATGAACGGCGACCTCACCGAACAAGCGGTCGCCGCCTACATCGCCAAGTACGCCACCAAGGCCGCCGAATGCGTCGGCACACTCGACCGGCGCATCCACACCCTCGACGAACTGGCCCTCCACCCGCTGCGCGAACACGCCCGTCGCCTCATCGCCGAATGCCTCCGCCTGGGCGCCCTCGACGACCTGGCGGACCTCCGCCTCACCCAGTGGGCCCACATGCTCGGATTCCGCGGCCACTTCTCCACCAAGAGCCGCCGCTACTCTACCACCCTCGGCGCCCTCCGCGCCGCCCGGGAGGAACACCAGCGAGCAGAGGAAATCACTACCGGCCGCCTGCCTCTCTTCGACGAGGACACCGTCCTCGTCATCGCCCACTGGGAGTACGCCGGAAAGGGCCTGTCCCTCGGAGACCAACTCCTAGCCGCCGCACTCACCGGCACCAGCCTGTCGTACGCGGGCGGTGCTTCTGATGAGTAGGCAGGACAAGCTCCTGACCGTTCCCGAGGTACTCGAAGAACTGGGCGGAGTCTCGCGCCGCACCTTCTACCGCTGGCGCGAACTCGGCCGGGCACCCGCGTGCATCCGGCTCCCCAATGACGAGCTGCGCGTCTGGCGGAGCGATCTCCTGGCTTGGCTCGACTCCCGTCGGGAGGTCGCGTGAACACCACCTACGACGTGAAGCTCAGCCAGATCCAGCAGCGCTCCAACCGCGGCACGCCGACCTACGTCGCCCGCTGGCGGGTGGCCGGCAAGGAGAAGTCGAAGAGCTTCCGCACCAAGGGCCTGGCCAACGCCTTCATGTCCGACCTGCGGCAGGCGGCCAAGGCGGGGGAGGAGTTCGACATTGCCACCGGCCTGCCGGTGTCGATGCTGGCACCGCAGTCCTCAGGGCCGTCGTTCCTGGAGTTCGCTCAAACGTACGTCCTTCGACGCTGGAGCACCTCAGCCGCGAGGACCCGCGAGACGGACGCGTACGCGCTCCTGACACTCGTCCCTGCCCTGGTGTCCGATGCCCCACGCCGTCCCTCCACTGAGGAGCTCCGGGAAGTCCTTCGGATCCACGCGCTCCTCCCGGAGAAGCGGCGGGCCGGCCTGACCACGACACAAGCCGCGGCTCTGCACTGGTTGGAGAGGGCATCCCTCCCGCTGCCGGCTCTGGGCGATGCGCACGTCCTTCGTACGGCTCTCGATGCCATCTCGGTCACGTTCACAGGTGCGCCGGCGGGCGCGAACACGGTGCGCCGCAAGCGCGCCATCCTCCATCACCTCTTGGAGCACGCGGTGGAGCAAAAGGTGTTCAGCAGCAACCCGCTGGACGGGATCAAGTGGACGGTGCCCAAGGCGGTGACGGTCGTCGATCCTCGTACGGTGGTCAACCCCAGCCAGGCGCGGCAGCTACTCAACGCCGTACCCGAGGTGGGCCGCAAGCGCGGTGCTCGGCTGAGGGCGCTGTTCGCTTGCATCTACTATGCGGCGCTCCGGCCGGAGGAGGCCGCGGACCTGCGCTTGAAGAACTGCACCTTGCCGGAGTCCGGATGGGGCCTGATCGTCCTGGAGAGGGCTCGGCCTCAGGCAACGAAGCGCTGGACCAACTCCGGCGAGACCCACGAGTCGCGCAGCCTGAAGCACCGCGCGGACAAGGAGACGCGAGAGATCCCGATTCCGCCCGTATTGGTTGCCATGCTCCACGAGCACATCGCCGAGTACGGGACAGCCAAGGACGGCCGGATCTTCCGCACCGGCACCGACGGGACCTACTCCAGCTCGGCGTACTCCTACGTCTGGCAGGAGGCTCGCAAGCTCGCCCTCACCCCGGCGCAGGTGGCCTCGTCCCTGGCTGCTCGTCCCTACGACCTCCGGCACGCCGCCGTCTCGCTCTGGCTGAACGCAGGCGTCCCGGCCCCCGAGGTTGCCAAGCGGGCGGGTCACAGCGTTGACGTCCTGCTGCGCGTCTACGCGAAGTGCATGGACGGCCAACAAGAGCAGATCAACATCAAGATCAACGGCGCATTGAACCTCTAGCGCATTGATGCGGCCCCGGCTTCGGCTGGGGCCGACCTAATTGGCGGATGGGTACGGACTGGCTCCGGCAGTGTCCGGTCTCAACTACGGGATGGCGAAAACAACAGCGGCCTGAGCTGCCTGGCGAACTCGATGGCGTCGGCGCGCTTGTCGCGGCCCGGAGCGCCTCGGGCGATCCGTACAGACAGCAGCTTGCCGCCGTCAGGAGTCCAAGCAAGGGCGTAGGCTCCCACGGCTTGCCCGTCCTTGTCTGTTATCGGCGCGCTGAATCCGGGCCCCATTTCTTTTGGCAGGGAGGTGCCCTTGTCGCTCACTCTCCTCGCCTCAAGGCCTTGGACGGTGTCGGTTGACGGATCACGCAGCTCGATCAGCATCCAGGCTGGTTCGGACGCACTCGGGGATCTTTTAATCATGCAGTACGTGAAGTTGCCTGCGGACTCTGTTCCGTCCGCGTAGAAGTCGCTCAGTCCTGTTGCCCGGGCGATGACATCATGAGAGATCAGACCGCATTCCCGAGGTTCCGTGGTGATGTTGCCCAGCGGCCGGCGATCCTCGGGCGGGGGAGGACTCGAGCATCCTGCCGTGATCAGGAGCGCGGCCAGCGCGATGGGCGTCAGCAAGTGTGATCTCATTCATCAGCCTTGGGATGAGGTGGGACTTGCGGGGTGAATCCGCTGTTAACAGCCTGGTCCGTTCCATGAAAAATGGCTGATGCCTTGGAGTGCTGTAACCATTCCAAGTATGCATACTCTTCCGTGGCGTCCATAGCGCTGCGGGGCTTGAGTTGTCCCTTGTCGAACAGGAAATCCCCCTTCGATCCCTTGGCGTAGTTCACGAACGCGTGCGGGTGCGTGCTGCCCGGGAAAGATGCGTCTCCGAACAGTCCATGCCGTAGCATCGCTCCCGCCGTGAGGTCCTTGAAGAGATTCTGGCTCTCGGTAAGGGTGCTCTCGGCCCTCTCCCGCGCCCTCTTTCCGTCCTCGAATTTGACCTCGTCACCCATATTGCTCTCGATGAACTCATACCCTCCGACGACTTCATCCCCCGCTGGAGTTAGCACGACCTTCAATGTGCTCGTCAAAGCCTCCTTGAACGCTTTGTGTGCCTCGTCTTTTCTGTCTGCCTCTTTGATGTCTGCCAAGTTTCCGGCATCGACGACGAGATAGAGCGATCTGCTTAGATCGAATACCTTGGCCTTGAATTCTTCAGCAGCGCTGCCGCTCATCGTGTCTTCGATGATCTTCTGGCGCTGCTCGGCGATTTCGGTCTTGGTAGCGTCTGGGTTTTCGCGGATCCACTTCTTGAGCGCTTGGTCGTTCGCCTCTTTGATCTGGGCGGCTTGGGCGTTGAGGACCAGAAGGCTGTACCGGCTCTGGGCCTCGACGACTGTATTGAGCGCCTTGGGATCGGTGAAAGCCCAGGTCATCATGTTCTTCACGCTGGCGGCTTCGAACAGGGCGCCGTACGGTTGGCTGCCCGGCAGATTGGGATCCGAGTCTGCCAGGGGAGTGACGCCCATGGTCTCTTTCGCGCTGCTTCCTGGGACACGATGGACATCGCTGATATAGGAGGCAAGCACACGTGCGGCGCTTTGCCGCGCGGCGGGGGTGTTCCACTGGGCGCTCTGGCCTGCCCAAAAGTGGACCGCCCAGGAGGCAATGAGGGCGGACTTGTATCCGCGCGACGTTCCGGGAGGTTGCGCGTTATCTCGATATGTTGTTGCTGCTCCCTCGATCGCTCGCCCGATTTCTCGGCCGCTGTCGTCCCAGTTGCGTCGCAGCAGGAAGGCTAGCGGCTTTCGTGCTGGATCGAGGAAGAAGTCCTGCGCAGCCCTTGGATTGTGTGCTAGGGCGGCCGCCAGCCCGGAACTGAAGGCGATAATGTCGCCCTGGCCCGCGTGACCTCTCTGTGCGTTGTC
Organism: Nonomuraea sp. NPDC005501; assembly: GCF_040605905.1. NCBI lineage: Bacteria > Bacillati > Actinomycetota > Actinomycetes > Streptosporangiales > Streptosporangiaceae > Nonomuraea > Nonomuraea sp. NPDC005501. Next base: position 62,171 of record NZ_JBEXDT010000004.1, read on the forward strand.
ATAAACCTTATTGGCGACGTCAAGGAGGAACGCATCGTCGAAAGTGCCGTGCCTCAACAACTCGTTGACTACACGACTATGCCTTACGTCCTGATTGGCGATCAACTGATCGACGTACCCTTTGGGTAACTTCATGTCGCCGACGCCCCGTGATGCCGTTCCCAGGATGGAACCAAGCGTGTCTATCAGCCGGTTCACATCCGCTGCGGCGCCTGTCGTTTGCTTGCTTGGAAGCTTGGAGTCCTGAGCATGATCGAGCTCCGCAAGGAGTTCCTTGAGCTCTTTGGGCGCCATCTCCTTAACGAAAGCGATGGCGAAGTAGGGATCGTGCCGATGCTTCTCCAGCGCGTCGAGGGTCTCGTCACTGAGAGGCCGCTGCAAGAAGGGGAAGTTCTGCCGAGCGCGGCGTAGCTCGTCGGCCACTGTTCTTGCGGCCGCTGCGCCTCCAGCTGGTGTATGGGAGACCCACAGCGACTCGTTCGCCCAGATGAGGCCCTTGTCGAGGCTGATCTTCTGGGTTGCGATGATGAGGTCGAGGCGGCGCTGTAGGTCGGGGATGCGCTCAGCGATTTGAAAGCCGACGTCCCTCAACAAGCCGGGCCCGGACATGCTCATGCCGATCGCCCTCAACGCGCTGTTGATCTGTGCGTCGACTTCCGACCAGGCGGACTCCAGACGTTTGATCTCGCCGATCAGCTGGGTCATGAGGGTTGGGTCGATGCCGATTCGGTTGGGAGGGCTCATCAGGAGGGCATCCACGGGGTGTGTGGCCGTAACCGCGCGAGCGGGTCCGGGGTGAGCGCGCCCGACTCAGCGTTGACGGGAATGGCATCGATCAGGGCGAGCGCTCGGTCAAAGACGCTGTTGTAGGCCGCTTGCCAGCCTTGGCAGTCCTCGATGAGCTTGTCCGCGGCCTTGCCCTTCATGGCGCCGCTTTCGAGCAGGCCGATGAGCTTGCGCACGTCGTTGGCGTGCTGGTCGCGTAATCGCTCAATCGTGCGCCGAGCGGTGTTGATCTGTTCCTGTGTCGCCATCGTCCGGGTTCCTCTGGACCTTCGAGACGGCTATCCCTGGGATCAATGTGACGATAAGCGAAGCCTTCGCTTGCGTCGAGGGGAACGACAGAAGCGGCATAAGGGGCAGCGAGTGTTTCGACTACTGCGTATCACACAGGATCGCGATTGCCTCGATGACGTCGGCGACCACGTGGTCGACTTGGTGCTCGCTGGCTGGATGCCTTCCTCTGTCGATCCATATCGCACGTAGACCGGCCGTTCGGGCGCCTTCCATGTCTGAGATGAGGTTGTCACCGACCATCCAGCCGCCCCGGGCGAGGCTGGCCCCGCACCGCTCAGCAGCTATGTGGAAGAGGCGGGCTTGTGGCTTGCGGATGCCCTCGACTCCGGACACCGCATAGCCATCGACTGCGTCAGCAAGACCGGTCCGCCGAAGCTTTCCGAGCTGGTTGTCGGCCATGCCGTTCGTGACGATGCCGACTCGCCACCCTTCGGTGCGCATCTCGGCAAGACCTGCCAGAACGCCTGGGTAGCAGCGCACGAGGTGCGGCATACGCCGGCGGTAGTCCGCCCATAGCTCATCGACTGGTTCCGTCAGAGCAAAGTGCTCGCGCACCTTGCCGAAGAAGATCTCTCGATGCGGGTACCCGTCTCGATCCAGAGAGACGAGCCAGGCGGCGCCCTCAGGGCCCAACTGCCGGTGCATGGCGAACTCCTCAGCCCAGCGGAAGAACGCGTCGTCAAGGTCGATGAGCGTCCTGTCGAGATCGAAGAGGGCGAGGCGCTGCATGGGGTCACCCTAGATGGACGTCTCACTGGCACGGATCGACCCTGATACGCCCCCGGGAGGTCTCCCCGATCATCGAATCGGCCGGTCGGCGAGTGAGGCCGGCATGAGTACCCCTGCACTCAACAAAGACTTCCTGTCGATCTGACAAAAAGCTATGGTGTGCTCATGCCCGACGACCCATGGCAGCCGCCGCGCATCCTGCTCGCGGTCGACCTGGTGATCCTGACGCTGCGCGACGCGCGCCTGCACGTCTTGCTCGTGAAACGTGGCATCGACCCGTTCCTCGGCGCTCTGGCCCTCCCGGGCGGCTTCCTGCGCGACGAGCGCGAGGAGATCGAGGCGGCGGCGCGGCGCGAGCTCTCGGAGGAGGTGGGACTGTCCGACGTGCACCTGGAACCCCTGGCCGTGTACGGCGATCCGGGCCGCGACCCGCGCGGCCGCGTCGTGTCTGTCGCCTACCTGGCCATTGCGCCTCGCCTGCCGGAGCCGATCGCCGGCACCGACGCCGCCGACGCCTCCTGGACATCAGTGGACGAGGCCCTGGCCCCGGGCACGAAACTGGCCTTCGACCATCGCCGCATCCTCATCGACGGGGTCGAGCGCGCGCGTACCAAGCTGGAGCACACCGCCCTGGCCACCGCGTTCTGTACCGAGAGCTTCACCCTCTCGGAGCTCCAGCAGGTATACGAGGCGGTCTGGGGTGTCCGCCTCGATCCCCGCAACTTTTACCGCAAGGTCCAGGGTGCCCGCGGCTTCATCGTCGCCGACGGCCCGATGCGCAAGACTCCGAACGGGAGGCCCGCCCGGCTCTTCAAGGCGGGTCCGGTCCACGTCCTCAATCCCCCGATGACTCGGCCTTAGGAGGTCGATGGTCGTGATCGTGATTCTCACCGCACTGGATCTGGAGTATCAGGCCGTCCGCGAGCATCTGACCGACCCGCGCGTGCATCGCCACACCGCCGGCACTCGCTTCGAGGTTGGCCGTTTGGGCGGCGACGGGCGCCGGGTGGCCCTGGGCCTGGTCGGCAAGGGCAACCATCCGTCGGCGGTGATCACCGAGCGGGCGATCGCCGAGTTCTCGCCGTCGGCGCTGCTGTTCGTGGGGGTCGCTGGGGCCCTGTGGCCCGGCATCGGCCTGGGCGACGTGGTGGTGGCCACGCACGTCTACGCCTACCACGGCGGCACCAGCGAGGATGACGGCCTCAAAGCCCGCCCGCGCGTCTGGGAGATCGACCACGAGACCGACCAGATCGCCCGTCACCTCTACCGCACCGAGACCTGGACCCGCCGCCTGCCTGCGGGCGCGGCCGTGCCCGCGGTGCGCTTCGGCCCGATCGCGGCTGGCGAGGTAGTACAGGACTCCGCGATCTCCACGCACGCCCAGTGGGTGCGCCAGACCTATAACGACGCGCTCGCGATCGAGATGGAGTCGGCCGGCGTGGCGCAGGCCGCCCATCACAACAGGTCGCTGCCCATGGCTGTGGTGCGCGGCATCAGCGACCGTGCCGACGGCACCAAGACCACGGCTGACGGTTTGAACTGGCAGCCGAAGGCGGCGGCCAACGCCGCAGCCTTCGCCGTGGCCCTCGCTCAGGAACTGGCAGTGGAGCACGAGAACCATCCGGCGAGCAAGGCGAGAGAGGTGCGAGGTATGTCCGACAGCGTGAAGAACGTCGCCCGCGACAACGCCCGGGTGGGCGTGCAGGCTGGGCAGATCCACGGCAACGTCACCATCGGCCACCCGTCCCAGGCTAAGGCAGCCGACCCGGTCACCCAGCTTGCCGAGCTACGCGACCGGCTGGCCAGGGCGCGCAAGGCCCAGAAGGTGGACGACGATACGTTCACCGCGGCTGAAGATGAGATCGCTGTCGCCGCCGAGTCGCTGTCCGAGAGCACCGAGGAGGGCAGGAGCAAGGCAGTGATCGCACTCAAGAGACTCCGCGGGCTCCTGGCGGACGTGGCGGAGCTGGCGGCGCACGTGGCGGCCGTCATCGCAGCTATCCGGGGCGTCTTGTGAACGATTCCCACTCCGGCCCGACCAACCTTGCCACCGACTCGGCGAACGTCGCCGTCCAGGCGGAGGCCATCCACGGACCTGTCAACGTCTACCAGGTCGCGGGCGCCCCTTCACCTGAGAAGACCTTCAAGGCGGGGCTCAATTCCCTGCGCGCGGGGATGGCTCCGGAGGCACGCAAATACATCCGCGACGCCGTAGTCCTGTGCAACTACGTCAACGGTCAGTCCTGCTTCTACCTGCTGCTGGCCCTGCTCAGCGGACGCACCCTGCAGCAGGTACCGCCGAAGGAGATCGCCATACTGCGCTCTGTACGCGGCGCCGTAAAGGACGACGACGAATGGGCCGACGCCATCAAGATGGTCGACCACCTCCTGACGTCCCGTTCTACGGAGAGCGGAGCTGCCGACATAGAGCAGGAACTCCAGAATCTGACCGACGGGCAACGCAACGATGTTCTCCAGCACATGGAGATGTTCCTGGACAGCTCTGCCGAGGACGCCCTCTGGGCACGCGCCTTCGACGCGGCCAGGAGCGACCGCTACGCGAAGGACCGGCTGCGCCGGGCCTGGAAATTCTTCCAACCGGAGCCCAGCGGCGCACGGGTACGGCCAGCGGATCCTGTCCTCATCCGACTGGGCACCTGGACCGGAGCCACGGCGACCACCGCGCTCGCTCTGGTGACCGTCGGCTTCATCGGTGCCACGGCATGGCAGTACAACGGGACGACGGCGGTGTCCGCCCTGCTTGCTCTGGCGGCTGGCTGCTACGCGAGCGTTCGCAGCGGCGTGGAGTGGCGGTGTAGGAAGGAGCGCCGCCAGGCGAAGGACCGGGAGTATCTACGTCGGCCGGCCACCACCACACGCGGCGATGGTTTCGCGAGCAAGATCGACCAGCAGTTCAACCACTATTTCGCGCTGTACACCCCGCGCGGCGCAGACAAGGCCCGCTGGCTCTCCGAGACAGCGGGCGTCCGCCGGGCCTTGCGTGACGAGGTCGTCACCATTTATCGGGAGAGCACGGTCAACGCCAAGCGAGTCGCCTGGCTCACCAGATACCTGGTCACCGACGTCGCGCGGCGCTGGCAGGCGGGCAAGTTGTGGGACTACCGCAAGGAGTTACGCGTCCCCTTGCTGGTGAAGGCGATGTGCGTCCTGGCGGCGATCGCGGCGGCTACGGCAGGCGCCCTCCTGATCTGGGGCGGCGCGCACGTCAGGCCGCTCATCGTGCCGCTGGCCGCATTCGTCGCTCTGGCTTCAGTCTGGCTCTCGGCTCGCGTCTGGTTGCGCATCGCCGCGGAGTACAAGCGGCACGCCGCCGAGAAGGCGGAAAAGGAGGTCCTACTGGCCGGCCGCGAAGCGGCTCTCGAACGGTGGAAGCGCAAACTCGCCGACAGGCCGGATGATCTAGAGATGGCTCGCTGGCTGGAGTGCGACCGCAAGGCATTGATGGAGGAGGCGATGGGCTTCTACAGGCTGAAGCGGCAGGACGTCCTCGCCCACGCCTTTATCGAGGCGCCCGCCACACCCTCCTACAGCAGGGCACGCATTGAGGACGGGCCATGGCGCTATTCGAAATACAAGATCCTGCTCTTCCTGCTCACCAAGGATGGCGTGCGGCAGTTAACGGTGCACCTCGACTTCCAGGAGGCCACATTCCGCAGCCGGGCACGCACCAATTACCGTTATGACGCGTTCACCTCGGTCCAGGTGGCCGAGACCGACAACGGAGAGAACGTCTTCGAGCTGACGCTGACCAACGGCGATCCGATCAAGGTCAAGGTGACCGATCCGCCCACAGAAGTCACCCAGAAGGAGGATAAGAATCCGCAGGGCGCGTCACAAGTGACCCTCGGCACGGCGGGGCTCGGCAACGCCCTACACGTCCTGGAGGGCGTCGCTGCGGAAGGCAAGGAGTGGATCGCCTTCGAGCGCCAACGTGAGAAAGTCCCCCTCGCGGAGATGAGCGAGGCCGTGAACGCCATCTTCGCCTGACGAATGGCAGGCAGATCCGCCGCTGGCGATCGTGCTGGTGCCCGGGGGCACGGAGCTGCTCGCGGCTTAACCGCTGCGCGATCAACTGCATGCGGTGGAGGCAGAGGGTACCGGCTCCTATGGCGCTGGCCTGGCTCGTCACCTGAGCAGCGCGGCAGGCTTGAGAAATCGTCGCCAAGATCATCCCGCATATGTCCCGTGATCATGGTCCTACAGCTGCACACGGGTGCCGTCGGCGACCTACCGAGGGCCCGGGAGCCAGAAGACCTGCGGCCAAGAAACCGCAGGTCAGAAGGCGAAATCTCTGGTGGAGAAGAGTGCCCCCGGCAGGATTCGAACCTGCGGCACCCGCTTTAGGAGAGCGGTGCTCTATCCCCTGAGCTACGGAGGCGGACCCCGTAAGCCTAGCGAAAGTCCGGCACTGTGTGGGCCGTGGGGGCGGGTGACTTTGAGGTCATGAGCATGGGATGTGGGTTCGGGCGGGTCGCGGCCGCGGTATCGCTGCGCCTGCTCCTGGTGGGTGAGCGGACTGCTCGGTGGGTCCCACCGCGTGGCGAAGTCATGGGTGGTGTGAGTAGGCGTAAAGGGATGGCGGTGATCGGGTGGGGTGGGGGCGGGGGTGGCTAACGTCGGGCGGGTGACCAGAAGGCGGCGGCAGGACGTGCATCGGCGGCCCGTGGTGTTGGGGGTGGCGTTGGTGGCGCCTGTGATCTTGGCGGGTGGGTTGCTGGCCGGCGAGCTCAGCAGGTACGAGCGTGCCGGCATGAGGCAGGAGATGAGGGTCGCTGCTGACGGTGGCGACGTGGTGGTGGAGGCCGTGTTGTTGCCGGCTCCGGCGCGGGCTGAGCGGCGGTATGAGCGGGTTGTTCCGGCTCCGGTAGGGGGGCGCTCTCGGTCCCAGGTGAAGGTGGATCGGGTGCCGGAGGTCATATCTGTTTCCTCCGTTCCTGATCTGGGTGTTGTGGGGCGTTCCTCGCGTGGTGGGCGGGCGGCTCCCGTTGGGGTGGATGCGATGTCGCCGGGGGTCGCTGAGCGGCGGAGCTCGGGTGAGGCGATGGAGGGTGCTGCCGGGGCTCAGGAAGAGGAGTGCCCGGGGGAGTGGGTGGACACCTGGTTGTGGGAGGTCTGCCGGGAGCGGGAGCAGGAGCGTGCGATCGCCGAGGGGGGCGTTGATGTGCTCTCCGGGGATGAGGGGTGAAGCGGCTCGCATGCCGCGTCACTGAGTTGTGCACGCCGCCTCGCTGGCTCGATTCGCCCGTTCGCTAGGCCTGCCCCGTTCGCTAGGTCTGCGTGGAGGCGGTGGTGGTGGCGGGCGAGGGTTCGAGTAGGCCCGGGCGGGCTCTGGACCTTCGTCGGCGGGTGCTGTGATCACCGCCTCCGGCGGGGCTTGTGGCCGGGGCTTTCTGTCTTCGGTGGGCGAACCCGGTGGCGATGGTGAGCGTAGTTCACGATATGGGTGTTGATCTTGTGGCGGCGTTCGCGCCGGTCCCGGCAGGGTGGGCGTACAAAGTGCGCTTTTGTGTCATAACGGGTCGCCGGAGTTAGGTCCGGGCACTCCGGGGGCTGTAGTAACGTGCGTGCCTGACCCAGGTAACGAGTTCGCAAACGGAGGAGTCGGACGTGCCATCCCCTCGATCAGCGGGTCTGATCGCGGTCGTCATGGTGATGGCTTCTCTGGTCGCGATGCCTCCTCCTGCTCAGGCCGTTACCGGGCGCGCCGACCGTGCGGAACGGGCGGAGAACAAGGACCCGGCTGACCTTGCCGCGTTGCGGAAAGAGGCCGAGAAGTCGGCCAAGGAGCTGGAGGACGCCACCAAGGCGCTGGAGAAGCGCCGGGCGGACATCGCGACGGCCGAGAAGGACCTGAAAGCCAAGCTGGACAAGCTCCAGGAGGCCGACCGGAACCTCGCGCGGATCCGCCAGCCGGTGGCGCAGATGGCGGAGCTGCTGTACCAGCAGCCGGTCAGCGGCGATGGCGTCGCGCCGTTCTTGTCGGGTGACGCGAACGCGAACTCGCTGCGGGCGATGACCTATGCGACGTACATCGTGCAGGTGAAGCAGCACTCCGTCGAGCGGACCGCCGCGCTGGCCCGGGAGGCGCAACGGCTGGCGGCCGAGGCGCAGGAGATCAGGGCGAACAACCTGCTGGCCGAGGCGCAGATGTCGGCCGAGGTGGACACGTTGCGGCAGCGCTCGGACAAGATCGTCAAGTCGCTGACCGCTGCCCTGGTGAAGCTCGGTATCAAGATCGACAAGGTGGGGCGGGCGGCGCTGAGCTGCAACCCGCTTCGGGCCGCGACGGCCAACTCCTTCCCGAACGGGCTGATTCCCCAGGCCATGCTCTGTCCGTTGCAGCAGAAGGGGCACAGCCTGCGGGCCGATGCCGCCATCGCGTTCGTCAGCTTGAACGAGGCGTACCGCCGGCGGTTCGGCAGGCAGATGTGTGTGACCGACGCCTATCGCAGCCTGGCCGCGCAGCAGTCGGTGTACTACCGGCGGCCGGGGTTCGCCGCGGTGCCTGGGCGTAGCAATCATGGGCTTGGCCTGGCCGTCGATCTCTGTGGTGGGGTGGAGAGGTACAAGTCGGCGGAGTTCGTGTGGATGGAGCAGAACTCCAAGAGGTACGGGTGGTTCCATCCGGCCTGGGCGTACAGCAGCCCGTTCGAGCCGTGGCACTGGGAGTACAACCCGAAGATCGACTCCCTGTTGTAGGGCGTCGTATCTGTCGGTGGTGGTTCGGTGGTCGCTCCTGCGGCGTGGCTTGGCCGGCCGGCCAGCCCCCGCACAGGGTCTCTGCCACTCGGCCTGCTCTGTCGGTCACCGGCTCTGGTGCTGTGTTGTGGCGGCGTGGTCAGGGTGCGCGGCTCAGGTTGGTTTGATGGTGATGGAGAGGCGGCCGGACGCCTGGGCTGCCGCCAGCCGGCCCGCCTGGTCCGGCGTGGTGGCGAGGACCAGCAGGGCGTCGTGCTCGTCCGTGGCCTTCGGGATGGTGACGACCGTGACGTCGTCGGCCACCAGCTGAGCGGATTGGCCTTCCCAGGCCGCCAGCACGGCGATGGTCGAGCCGGGGGAGAGCAGGCTCGCCACGTCGGCGTCCGCGATGCGAACCGGTGTCGCCACCGTTCCGGCCGGCAGGTGGAGCGAGTGGAGCAGGCGGGCGTCGGTGAACGGCTCGCCGCGGCGCATGGGGCCGGCGAGGACGCGGCCGACGGCTCCGGTCCGCAGGGCTCCGTCGGGGGGCGGTGTGAGGGGGACGGCGCGTACGTCACCGGGACGGAGCACTCCTGGGGCCAGGTCGCGGGCGGCCACCAGCACGGTGGGCGCTGGGTCGGGGCGCATGGCCGCGTAGCCCAGGAGAACGGCGATGCCGGCCAGGACGGCGGCGATGAGGCGCCGTCGGCTGCACCGGGCCCACCGGCCTGGTCTTCTGCTCGCTCCATCCGTTTTCGGGATGCGCCCACCGGGTCGTCGGCTTCGGTTGCCGCTGAGGTTCAGGATCGTTGCTGCTGAGGGACTCAGACGGCCGGGCTTGCGGTTGCCTGGCTCCGTCATCTCAGGCTGACCGCCTTGGGTGATTTGCCTGCCCCGGCCGGACCGGTACAGCCCACTCGCTCGGCGGCCGGTCGATCCGCGTGGGGCTGCGGCGGGGTTGGTTCGCCGAGGGTGTGTGGGGGCCGCGGCTCGCTGGTGGCCGGGGTCGAACGGCGGGGTGTGGTGGGTGCGAGGGCCTGGAGGCGGGTCATGGGAGCTCGAAAGGCAGGTCGAGACCGTCCAGGGTGGAGCCGCATGGGCACGTGGGTTCGGTGGGCAGGGCTTCGACCGTGTCGGCCACCAAAGTGCGCATGCGGGTCACGTTCTGGGCGAAGAACTTCATCACCTCCTCGTGGGTCACGCCCTCACCTGCCTCGACGCCCGCGTCGTGGTCGGTCACCAAGGAGAGGGAGGTGTAGCACAGCGCAAGCTCGCGGGCCAGGACGGACTCGGGGAAACCGGTCATGCCGACGATCGTCCAGCCGTTGGAGGCGAACCAGCGCGACTCCGCCCGCGTGGAGAACCGCGGGCCTTCGATGACCACGAGGGTGCCGCCGTCGACCGTTTCCCAGCCGCCTGACCTGGCCGCCTCGATGGCGACCGCGCGGCCTGAGGGGCAGTAGGGGTCGGCGAAGGAGACGTGCACCGCGTGCCCCGCGTCGTAATAGGTCTGCGCTCTCCCGGAGGTGCGGTCGATGAGCTGGTCGGGGATGACGAGTGTCCCCGGCCCGTGCTTGGCGCGCAGGGAGCCGACGGCGCTGGGGGCGAGCACCTGTCTCACGCCGAGCGAGCGGAGTGCCCACAGGTTGGCGCGGTAGGGGATGCGGTGGGGCGGGAACCGGTGGTCGCGGCCGTGCCGGGGGATGAAGGCGACGGAGCGCGAACCGATCCGTCCGACGGTGACGATGTCGCTGGGCGGGCCGTACGGGGTGGGGACCTGGATCTCCTCCGCGTCGTCCAGCAGGGAGTAGAGACCGGATCCGCCGATGACGCCGATGTCTGCGCGAGTGAGCATGGCGCTGAGATTAGCGGGGGCGGGTGGTGGGGAACGCGGCTGGAACGGCGGTCTGTGGACAAGGGGACGGCAGAACGGGGTTCTGTGGATAAGCGACCCGAGCGGGGAGTGATCATGAGATCACGGTGAGTAGGATCGGCCCATGAGGCGAAGGGGTCTCGCGTTCATCATCGTCGCGCTCATGCTCGGCATGTTGCTGGCGGCGCTCGATCAGACGATCGTGTCCACCGCGTTGCCGACGATCGTGAGCGACCTGGGCGGCCTGGAGGAGCTGTCCTGGGTCGTGACGGGCTATCTGCTGGCCTCGACCGTGTCCACGCCGCTGTGGGGGAAGCTGGGCGACCAGTTCGGGCGCAAGTACCTGTTCGTGACCGCCATCGTCATCTTCCTCGTCGGTTCGGCGCTGTGCGGTCTCAGCTCCAGCATGGGGCAGCTCATCGCCTACCGCTCCCTCCAGGGTCTCGGCGGCGGGGGCCTGATGGTGTTGGCGCAGGCCATCGTGGGCGACGTCGTCTCGGCGCGCGAGAGGGGGAAGTACCAGGGGTGGTTCGGCGGGGTCTTCGCCGTCGCGAGCGTGGTGGGGCCGCTGCTCGGCGGTCTGTTCGTGGACCATCTGTCGTGGCACTGGGTGTTCTACATCAACCTGCCGCTCGGCGCCGTCGCGCTGTTCGTCATCGTCGCCGGCCTGCCCAACGACAAGTCGCAGACCCGGCACAGGATCGACTTCGCGGGTGTGGTGCTGCTCGGCGGCGCCACCTCTTGCCTGGTCCTGCTGACGACCTGGGGCGGCACCACGTATCCGTGGAGCGATCCGGTGATCCTCGGGCTGGCCGGCGCGGCGGTCGTCCTGCTGGTCGCGTGGGCGGTGGCGGAGCGGCGGGCGCGTGAGCCGGTGCTGCCGCTGGAGCTGTTCAGGCTCAGGGCGTTCACGATGTCGTCGGCCGTGGGGTTCGTCGTGGGGTTCGCGATGTTCGGCGCGCTCACGTACCTTCCGCTGTACCTCCAGGCGGTCCACGGGGTCACGCCGACTCTTTCGGGCCTTCATCTGCTGCCGATGATGGCCGGCATGCTCACCATGTCCATCATCTCGGGACAGATCATCAGCAGGACCGGCAAGTATCGCTACCTGCCCATCACCGGCACCGCGTTCGCCACGGTCGGCCTGCTCATGCTCTCCATGCTGACCGAGCACAGCAGCCTGTGGACGATGAGTGTGGACCTCCTGGTGCTCGGCATGGGGCTCGGCATGACCATGCAGGTGCTGGTGATCATCGTTCAGAACGCCGTCGACTTCAAGGATCTCGGCGTGGCCACGTCGGGTGTGACGTTCTTCCGGTCGATCGGCGGTGCGTTCGGTGTCGCCACTCTCGGCTCCGTCTTCTCCTCCCGGCTCAACGACGATCTGTCCAGGGTGCTCGCCAGGACGCGGTTGCCGCCGGGGTTCGACCCTGCCCAAGTGCAGCAGGACCCGACGGCCATCCAGCGGCTACCGCCCGAGCTCGCGGCCGACTTCCTGCACGTCTACGCCGACGCGATCGCCACCGTCTTCAAGGTGGCGGCGCCGATCATGCTGGTGGCGTTCGCGCTCACCTGGCTCATCCCGCAGCAGCAGCTCCGGGAGACCACCAAGGCCGCCGACCTGGGAGAAGGGCTCGGCGCCACCTCCGCCGAACGCTCCTCACTGGCCGAGGTCGAACGAGGTCTGGTACGGCTGGCCGACGCCGACCTGCGCCGGGGCTTCTACGCCCGGCTCGGCTCGCTGGCCGGGCTGGACGGCATCGCGCCGCAGGGCGTGTGGATCATCGCCAGGCTCGACGGGAAGGGGTGGGTGGAGGCGGCGGAACTGGCGTGCCGGGCCGATGTCAGCAGGGCCACCGGCCGGCCGTACGTGGATCAGCTCGTCGAGCGGGGGCTGGTGGAGCGGTCGGACGATGAAGACCGTCTGCGGCTGACTGGTGAGGGGCGGGTGGCGGCGGGGCGGCTTACACGGTCGTCGCTTGAGAGCTTGCGGGGGTTGGTGGCGGATTGGGGGGACAGCCCGCAGTTGAAGCGGTTGTGTGAGCGGATCACGCCGGAGCTGCTGGGGGCGCGTGCCGATCGGCCACGTTGACGACGGTTGGCGGCGAAGGGCGTCGCACTGGCGGTGCGAGCGGCGAGGGGCGCGCGAACGGTCGGTTCGGCGTTGCGCGTGCCTCGATGTCCAGCGTTGCTCGGTTGCGACGACTGGGGGTGGACGAGGCTGACCCGGTGGGCGTGGCGTCGTGAAATGAAGACGGCCATCGAGTGATCCTTCGAGTTTTGACCTGGACTGAAGGAGCAAGCGATGGCCGCGGACAACATTGTGACGCCCTAGCAGTGGCTGGCGTGGCAGATCGAGACAAGCGATCCGGATCTGTTGGGACTCCAGGGTGTGCGAGCAACTCGTCGCGGTCCTGGTCGGCCGAAGGGCGCGCGATTTGTGCGCCAGCCTCGCCTCGGGGCGGCCGGGGCGGCCGGGTGGCCGGGGCGGCGTTTGCTGGTGCGTCACCGTTCGGGGCGCGCGTTCGGCTGTTCGCCTCGCCGCCCAGGGACATGCGCATTGCCCGGCCAGAGGGTGTGCTTGCCCGGCGAGCGGGAGCGGCGTGCCCGGTGCGCGTTCGCGGGCCGGGACGGGCATGCGTGGTGCTTGCTGGGCCTACGAGCGTCAGATCGCGGGCACAGTGCTACAGCTGGGCTGGCGTCTCATGTCGTGCGCGGCTTGACGAGACGCCGTACCAGCGTTGTGGGTATCGGGTCGCCCGAGCGCCGGCCCAGGGTCAGTTGGTGGCGGCGGCCGCGGCCGTGCTCGGTGTGGAGGACGTCGACGAAGACGACGACTCGCTCTTGCTCGACGACGACGTAGAAGACGACGAAGAGGAAGACGAGGACGAGGACGAGGACGAGGCGGGGGACGTGGATGACGACGACGAGCGGCTGTCCGTGCGGTAGAAGCCGGAGCCCTTGAACACGATGCCCACTGCCGAGAACACCTTGCGCAGGTTGCCCTGGCAGGCGGGGCAGACCGTCAGCGCCTCATCGGTGAACTTCTGGACGACCTCGAGCTGCTCACCGCAGTCGTTGCAGGCGTACTGGTAGGTCGGCACGCGCTCCTCCTTCAGGCTTGCTCTGGCACTCGAGCTATGCGACTGCTAATGGTAACCGATACCGTCAATTGACTATTCCAGTCCCCGCTCCCCGTACCATCCGGCCAGCTTGCCGCGGCGGCTGACGGCGCGCAGCCGGCGCTCCACCTGGTCGCGGCAGGCGGCGGTGGTGACCACGAGGAGCTGGTCGTCGGCGTGTACCTGGGTGGTGCCCGAGGGGACGAACGAGCGGCCGTCGCGGACGACGAGCGTCACCGCGGCGCCCGCCGGGAGCCGCAGCTCGAACAGCTCCACGCCGTGCAGCTTGGAGCCGGCCGGGATCCGTACCTGCAGCAGGTCGGCCTGGAGCTCCTCCAGCGGGGCCGACTCGACCTCCAGGTCGTGCGCCTCGCCGGGGGCGGTCACGCCGAGCACCCGGGCCACGTACGGCAGCGTGGGCCCCTGCAGCAGCGTGAACACGATGACGATGATGAACACCTCGTTGAAGACGTCCTTCGACCCCTCGACGCCCGCCGCCCACGGGATGGTCGCCAGCACGATGGGGATGGCGCCGCGCAGACCCGCCCACGACAGGAACGCCTGCTCCCGCCAGCTCACCCGCGCGACCCGGACCACCCGCGCCAGCACCGAGCTGAACAGCACGGACGCCGGCCGGGCCAGCAGCACCAGGACGGTCCCGGCGATGAGGCCGGGCACGATCGACGACGGCATCTCCTGCGGGCTGGCCAGCAGTCCCAGCATGACGAACAGCCCGATCTGCGCCAGCCACGCCGCCCCCTCGGCGAAGCCTCTGGTCGCCGCCCGGTGCGGCAGCCGGGAGTTGCCGAGGATGAGGGCCGTCAGGTAGATCGCCAGGAAGCCGGAGCCGTGCAGCAGCACCGCGCCGCCGTACGAGACGAAGGTCAGCGCCAGTACGGCGATCGGGTACAGGCCCGAGGCGGGCAGCGCGACGCGGCGCAGCGCGTACGCGCCCGCGGGGCCGACGGCCAGGCCGACGGCGGCGCCGATGGCCAGCTCGACCCCGGTCTCCAGCAGGAACGTGCCGATCGACGGCGTCTGGTGGCCGGCGGCACTCAGCAGCATCACGGCGATCACGGTCGGGGCGTCGTTGAAGCCCGACTCGGCCTCCAGCACGCCCGCCAGCCGTGGCGGTACGGGCAGCCGGCGCAGCACGGAGAAGACGGCGGCGGCGTCGGTGGGCGCCAGCACCGCGCCCAGGATGAGCGCGGTGATCGGCTCGAACCCGAGCAGCACGTGGACGGCCAGCGCCAGCACCACGATGCTGACCGCGACGCCCACGGTGGCGAGGATCAGCGCCAGCGGCACCGCCCGGCGCACATGGCTCCAGCTCGTGGTCAGACCGCCCTCGGCCAGGATCACGGCCAGCGCCGTCATGCCGATCTGCTTGGCCAGATCGGGGTTGTCGAACGGGATGCCGAACCCCGACTCGCCCAGAACCAGCCCGAACCCCAGGAACAGCAACAGACTGGGCAGCCCGCTGCGGTGTGCGATCCGTACGGAGGCGATGGCGGCGATGACGATCGCCGCACCGATCAGAAGCCAGACATCCAGTGGCATCTGGCCCCCTCTCGTACGTTCGGTCACATAAGCCTAGTGAGTTCCTCGGGACTGATCGCCCAGCCCACCCGCTGGTCATGCGGCTCGGCCGGAACCCCGTCGACCAGCTCGCCGGGGTGGAGCAGCGCGACGGTGGGCACGTTCGGGCCGACGCGGGCCAGGGCGCGGTCGTAGGAGCCGCCGCCCCGGCCCAGCCGAACCCCCGTCAGCCTGTCCACGGCCAGCGCGGGGACGATGACCAGGGCGGCGGTGCGGATCGCGTCGACGCCGCGGCGCGTGTCCACCGGCTCCATGACCCCGTACCGGCCGGGTGCGAGCGTGTCGGGCCCGTCGTACACCGCCCAGTCGAGGTCGTGGTCCTCCTTCAGGACCGGCAGGATCACGGTCGCCCCGTGCTTCCACAGCGCGAACACCAGCCCGTGCGTCCCCGGCTCCGTGCCCACCGACCAGTAGCAGGCGACGAGCCCGGCCATCTGGACCCACGGCTGGTCAAGCAGTGTTTCGCGGACTGCGGAGGCGTTCGTCCGGAGCTGTTCTGGGGAGAGTGAAGCACGTGACGACATCACTTCGCGGCGCAGGTTCAGCTTGTCCACAGGTCCCTCCACTAGGGTCTACTCATGGCTGACTTCGACCCTGTGACGAAAGCCGTCGTGCCCGCCGCGGGTCTGGGCACCCGGTTCCTTCCGGCGACCAAGGCGACACCCAAGGAGATGTTGCCCATCGTCGACAAGCCCGCCATCCAGTATGTCGTCGAAGAGGCCGCCTCCGCCGGGCTCCTGGACGTCCTCATGGTGACGGGCAAGAACAAACGGTCGATCGAGGACCACTTCGACCGCGCGTTCGAGCTGGAGGAGGTGCTCGAAGCCAAGGGCGACGAGCACCGGTTGTCCCAGGTTCGCGAGCCGGCCTCGCTGGCCACGCTCCACTACGTACGGCAGGGCGAGCCGAAGGGCCTCGGCCACGCGGTGCTCTGCGCCAAGCAGCACGTTGGCGACCACCCGTTCGCCTGCCTGCTCGGCGACGACCTGATCGACTACCGCGACCACCTGCTCCAGCGCATGATCGAGGTGCGCGGCACCTACGGCGGCAGCGTCATCGCGCTCATGGAGGTGCCGAAGGACCAGGTCTCCCTGTACGGCGTGGCGACGATCGAGGCGACCGACGAGTCGGACGTCGTGCGCGTGACGGACCTGGTGGAGAAGCCGTCGGTCGACGAGGCGCCGTCCAACTGGGCGGTCATCGGCCGGTACGTCATCGACCCCGCGGTGTTCGAGGTGCTGGAGAACACCCCGCCCGGCCGCGGCAACGAGATCCAGCTCACCGACGCGCTCCGCACGCTCGCCGGCCGCGGCTCCGACCAGGGCGGCCCGGTCCACGGCGTGCTGTTCCGAGGGCGCCGTTACGACACCGGCGACAAGCTCGACTATCTGCGCACCGTGGTGAAGTTCGCGGCGGACCGGGAGGATCTGGCGCCGGAGTTCGTGCCGTGGCTGCGCGAGTTCCTCGACGAGATCGGTTGACCTCGATGAAGTCGGTCGACGCGCATCTCGCCGACATCCTGGCCACCGTACGCCCGCTGGCTCCCCTGGAGCTGGAGCTGGAGCGGGCGCTGGGCACGACGCTGGCCGAGGAGGTGACCTCGCCGGTGCCACTGCCGCCGTTCGACAACTCGGCCATGGACGGCTATGCCGTCCGCGCCGCCGACATCGCCGAGGCGCCGGTCAGGCTGCCGGTGGTGGACGACGTGGCGGCCGGCTCCGGCGAGCTGCGGGCGGTCGGGCCCGGGCACGCGGTACGGATCATGACGGGCGCTCCCGTGCCCGCCGGCGCCGACACCGTCGTGCCGGTGGAGTGGACGGACGGCGGCACGGTCACGGTCACGATCGAGCGCACGGCTCCCGAGGGCAACGCCATCCGGCGGGCCGGCGAGGACGTGCGGGCCGGCGACGTCGTCCTGGAGGCGGGGACCGTGATCGGCCCCGCCCAGCTCGGCATCATCGCCGGGGTGGGCCGCCGGCGCGTGCTGGCGCGTCCGCTGCCGCGGGTCGTCGTGCTGTCGACGGGCGCCGAGCTCGCCGAGCCGGGTACCGAGCTCCAGCCCGGGCAGATCTGGGATTCCAACAGCTTCACGCTCACGGCCGCGGTCCGGGCCACCGGGGCGGAGGGCTTCCGGGCCCCCACGGTGAGCGACGACCCCGCCGTGTTCCTCGACCAGCTCGACTCGCAGCTCCTGCGCGCCGACGCCGTCGTCACGAGCGGCGGCGTCTCGATGGGCGCCTACGAACCCGTCAAGGAGGCGCTCGCGCCGCTCGGCACCGTCCGGTTCGAGAAGGTCGCCATGCAGCCGGGTATGCCCCAGGGGTTCGGCGTCGTGGGGGAGGACCAGGTGCCGATCTTCGCGTTGCCCGGCAATCCGGTCTCGTCGTTCGTGTCGTTCATGCTGTTCGTACGGCCGGCGCTGCGGAAGATGCGCGGACTGGACGCGGAGGCGCCCGAGACCGTGACCGCGCACGTCGTCGGCCCGCTGCGCTCGCCGTCGGGGCGGCGCTCGTTCCTGCGCGGCGTGCTGGCGTCGGACGGCACCGTGACGCCGGTGCGCGGGCAGGGATCCCACCAGCTCGCGGCGCTGGCCTCGGCGAACGCGCTGATCGTGGTGCCCGAGGACGTGACGGAGGTGCCGGCGGGCACGGCCGTCGAGGTGATCCCCCTGTGATCTGTCGGAAGGTGAACCTTCGGTGAGTGAGTTCACGCACCTGGACGAAACGGGCGCGGCACGCATGGTGGACGTGTCCGGCAAGGACATCGGGGCGCGCACGGCCACCGCCACCGGGCGGGTGCTGCTGTCGCCGGAGGCCGTCGCGTTGCTGCGCTCGGGCGAGGTGCCCAAGGGCGACGCGCTGGGCGTGGCCCGGATCGCCGGCATCATGGGCGCGAAACGGACACCCGACCTGATCCCGCTCTGCCACCCGATCGCGCTGCACGGTGTGAAGGTGACGCTCGACGTCGAGGACGAGGGCGTCGCGATCACCTGCCGGGTGAAGACGGCCGACCGTACCGGCGTGGAGATGGAGGCCCTGACCGCCGTGTCGGTGGCCGCGCTGGCGCTGATCGACATGGTCAAGGCGGTGGACCCCGCCGCGGTGATCAGCGACGTGCGGGTGGAGGAGAAGACGGGCGGCAAGACCGGGCACTGGACGCGGCCGTGATCCGCGCGCTGGTGGTGACGGTGTCGAACCGGGCCTCCGCCGGGGTGTACGAGGACCGGTCGGGGCCGCTGCTGGTGTCCCTCCTGGAGGACGCCGGGTGCTCCGTGGACGGGCCCGTGGTGGTGCCGGACGGCGAGCCCGTGGAGGCGGCGCTGCGCGACGGGGTCGCGGCCGCGTACGACGTGATCGTGACGACAGGGGGGACGGGGCTGACGCCCGCCGACCTGACGCCGGAGATGACCGCCCGAGTGATATCTCGGGAAATTCCCGGCATAGCCGAAGCGATCAGGCAAGTGAACCGCGACAAAGTTCCCACCTCGATTCTCGCCCGCGGCCTCGCCGGCCAGGCCGGCCGCACGCTGATCGTCAACCTCCCCGGCTCCACGGGAGGCGTACGGGACGGCGTCGCGGTACTCGTGTCGGTTCTCGGACATGCGGTGGAGCAGGTCAACGGCGGCGACCACCAGCGCTCCGCCTGAGCCGTGGCGGCGACATCCCCGATGGGGGGATGATGAGTGATGTGGATCGACTTCGTGGCTGGCCGGCGACCCTGGAAGAGGGTCCCGTGGGTCTCAGGCCGTTGCGGCTGGCCGACGTACGCGTCTGGCGCGATACGAGAGTGCGCAACGCCGACTGGCTGCGTCCCTGGGAGCCGAGCAACCCGGAGACGCCGCTGTTCAAGACCGGTCTCGGCCCGTACGTCTCCATGGTCGGCACCCTGCGCCGCGAGGCCCGGCAGGGCCTGGCGCTACCGTGGGTGATCACGTACGGCGACCGGTTCGCCGGGCAGCTCACCATCGGCGCCATCGTCTGGGGCTCGGCCCGCTCCGCCCAGGTGGGCTACTGGGTGGACGGCGCCCTCGCCGGCCGCGGCATCACGCCCACGGCGCTGGCCATGGCCGTCGACCACTGCTTCTTCACCACCGGCCTGCACCGCCTGGAGGCCAACATCCGCCCCGAGAACCAGGCCAGCCGCCGGGTGGTTGAGAAGCTCGGATTCCGGGAAGAAGGCATTCGTCGCCGTCAGCTCCACATCGACGGAGCCTGGCGCGACCACATCTGTTACGCGCTGACCGTCGAGGACGTCCCCGGCGGCCTGCTGGTGCAGTGGCGACGCGCTCGCGAGTCGGCCTCCCACGGCGGGTCTCCGGTAGAAGAGGTTTGACGATCTCGCGACACACCGCACCGAATGCTCGTCAATCAGTGACACGCGGTCTTACGGTGCGTGACGTGAGCACATCGAAGACGCCGAAAACACCCGGGTGTCTTCGTCGTGCCCGGAGGTGGCCGTGAGCAGCGTCCTCCTCTACCTCGCCATCGTCGTCATGTGGTTGTGCGTGCTCGTGCCCATGTGGCTGCGCCGCGACAAGACCAACCTGGCCGAACTGGCGGAGCTCGAAGAGTACTACACCGGCGAGCACCAACTGCCCGACCTGGAGCGCCTGCAAGCCCAGGAAGGCGCCTTCACACCGCCACCACCGCCGCCGGGTGCCGTGGAGGGCGAACGGGTGGACCCGCGCCAGTTCCGCGTCAGGCGCCGCGCCATCATCGTCGCCCGGCGCCGCCGGCTGCTCTTCTTCACCGGGCTGCTCGTGGTCGCCTCGGTGGTGACGGCCTCGGTCAGGATGATGCCGTGGTGGGGGGTGGCGCCCTCGGTGGTCGTCATGCTGTCGTACCTGGGGTTCCTGCGCATCGCCGTACAGGTGGACCGGGAACGGCGCGACCGCGCCGCCCAGTCCCGCGCCGAACGCGCCCGCCGCCTCCGCGACCAGCGCCGCGCCGCGAGCCTGGCGGCGGAGCAGGAACGCGCCGAGATCATCGACCTGGCGGCCCGGCAGGAGGATGCCCTGTTCGACCAGTACGCGGAGCCGCCGCGGCGCGCGGTGGGGGATTGAGGGGGCGGGGATGGCGCGAGGACCTCGGAGAGTTTGCTAATCTGGTCGAGGTTCTTGGGGATGTAGCGCAGTCCGGTAGCGCACTTCGTTCGCATCGAAGGGGTCAGGGGTTCGAATCCCCTCATCTCCACCAGGAAGATGCAGGTGAGAAGGGTCTTTGGAGTAATCCAGAGGCCCTTTTCTCATGTCTGGAAGTCGATGGGAGCCAATCGGGGAGCCATCTCACTCGGACTCTCAACCCGTGGGCTTCTCGCCGAAGATGGTGTTCATGGTCTGGGCACCCTTGCTGATCACCGGCCTGAGCTGGTGCCGGTAGACCGTTTCCGTAACGCTGGTGCCCGCGTGCCCGACGAGATCGGCGATGGTCTCGATGGGTACGCCCTGGTCACTCATGATGGAGACGAATGAGTGACGCAGTTCGCGGGGACTCCATGCGGTTCCGAGTCCCGCTGCTTTGGTGATCTTGCGGAAGGCCCGTCGCACGTTTGATGCGTCCAGTTGGGTACCGACGCTCGTGCAGAACACCAGGTTGTGATCGCGCCACGCCTCGCCTGCCCGGAGCCTCTGGGCGGCTTGGCCTACGTGGTGCTGTCGGAGGGCCTGAGCCGCCAGCTTGGGAAGTTCCAGCGTGCGGCGTGACTTACGGGTCTTGGTGTCCCCTCCTTCTCGGTCGGCGCGCCATACGTAGATGGCGAACCGCTTGTCGTTGAACCCCACTTCGGTCACCGGTCGCCACTGCTTGAGGTTCGGCATCCAGGCGACGACGTGATCCCAGCGCAGCGCGCGGGCTTCCTCGGTGCGAATGCCCGTGGTGAGGCTGACGACCACGTAGGCGTGGAGTTCGGACGACTCGGCGGCGTTGAGCACGGCCTCTGCCTGTTGCCGGGTGAGCGCTCTACTGGGTCGTCCGTCCGTGCCCTTGGGCGTGGTGACCAGTTCGGCCACGTTCCTGAGTACCATGTCGCGTGCCTGAGCCTGGCGGATGGCCCTCTTCAGTGCGCCGTGGATCTCCCGGAGGGTGGTTGTGGCCAGCTTGTTGGCGAGCTGGTCAAGCCACTCATCCACGTGATCGGCGCGTAGCTGCTGGAGCTTGATCTTCCCCAATGCCGGGATGATGTGCGTCTCGGCGAGGATGCGCAGCTTGGTGACGGTGTTCTCGGACCGGCCCTTGAGGCCCTTGCTGAGCCAGTCGTTGACGGCATCTCGCACGGTATAGGTCTCCGATGCGGTGACGCCTGACTCAAGGGCTTTGACGGCCTTGATCAGCTTGTCCTTGACCAGGGTCTTGGTCTTGCCCTTGCGCTTGAGGCGCTGACGCTTGCCGTCGGGGCCGAACCCGAGGGAGATGGCTCCGGTGTAGCCGTCCCCCTCGGGATAGATGGTCGCTTCGTACTTGCCGATCAGGATCTTGGCCAAAGGGATCACCCCTTCTCGTGACGGTTGAGGTACTCCTCGATCGCCTTCCTGATCACCCACGACACATCTCGTTCCTGCGACTCGGCGTACGTGCGGAGACGGTCTTTCAGTTCCGTGTCCACCCGTACGGGAGGCAGGGTCGTTCGGTCGCTCGTCATTGACGGCTTCCTTTCGTGTCATGCAGTTATCAAGAGGCGCTTGCCGGGTTGTGCGCCGGTGCCGCACAACCCGTCCTGTAGAACGTTGTAGCACGCTGTTCTACGCGTCGTCTATCGCCTCCAGCGAGGAAATGAAGTCGGCAAGGTGCCGATCGGTGATTCGACGGAGTTTGCCGATCTTGATGCTCTTGAGCTGGTTGGTACGGAGAAGGAAGTAGACCTTGTCACGTCCGATGCTCAGCATCTCCGCGACTTGTTCGACGGTGTATGCCTGCATGCGCATCCCCCCTCTCGTTCGTCGGGTGGGCGGCTCCTTCCTTCGCGGTATTGCCGCTGGTTACAGACTGTGATTGTCCGTCCGTTCGTCCGTCCGCGTGTGTGGTGCCTCCTACACGCGCAGACGCGCGGACGGACGCGGACGACGGACGCGGACGATTACGGATCGTGTATCTCTGGGAGGGCCCGCCAGCGTCCTCGCGTGACCTGTTCGACCTGGCGTGCGTGGCCCAACTCCTGAAGGCGTTGGTAGACCCAAGTGCGGCGCATGCCGGTTGCGCGTATGAGATCGCCGATGCTTACCCCGTCGCTGGGGGCCTGCCTCAGCGTGGCTGTCAGGGTCTCCTCGGCCTCCCGCGCAGCGCTGTCGCGCGCATGCCGGGGCGATGGTCGGACGGTGGACTGTGACGGCATGACGGGCATTTCAGCCGCACGTAGCAGGGCTTGGGCCGATACCTGGTCGAGGGGCGGGCGGTGTTCGGCGTGCCGGTCGGCGGTGGCCTGTACGCCCTCGTCGTCGAGGAGGTAGGTCCGGGCGCGGCGGGGGACGTCGTGTTCCGGAGAGCTGATCAGGAACTTGCCGGGAGCATCCAGCTTGTGCGGGTGCCATCCGGCCTTGACCATGCCCTGCCCTAGAACGAGGTCTCCGTCGCGGGGTTCCCGGACGCGGAAGCACAGCCGGACATCCATCTGGGAGCGGACCGCGCTCTTGCCCATCGCGTCCTTCGACGGGCGTTGAGTGGCGGCGATCAGGTTGACGGCTGGGGCGCGACCACGTCGGGCGATCGAGTCGGCGTACGTGATCGCGCGGGGTGCCTCGCTGGCCAGCTCGGCGTACTCATCGATGACGATGATCAATGCGGGCCTGTCCGGTGATGGCTCCCATACCCGTTCGCCGCGTCGGGTGAGGTCATCCGCCCGTCCGTCGAGGATGACCACCGCATCGGCCAGCAGAGCCTCCGCCTCCTGCGGGGTGGTGGCCAGGCGATCGATGCACGACACCCACGGCAACAACTCCATGCCGCGCTTGAGGTCGACCGCCCAGAGGATCACGTCCGGGCAGGCGGTCAGGTCCCCGAGCAGGACGTTCACGCCTCCGGACTTCCCTGCCCCGGACATGCCCGCGAACAGCCCGTGCCGCCTGAGCAGCGGAACCCGTACGGGCGCACCGTCCTCGAACAGCCCGAGTTTCGCCGGTTGCGTGATCGATGTGATGGACGGGCCTGGCCAAGCGATGGCGTCGGCGTGCGGGTCGGTTTCGATCACCCGCAGGTCGGCACGGTTGGCTTGCTTGCTGGCCACCGGTTGGACACGTACCCCGCCGCGTGTGGTGCCGAGCGCCGATTCCAGGCGGGGGACGGCGTTGACCACGTCCTCGACGGTCTGGCCGCGTCCCAGCTTGAGGCGGACGCGGTAGCCCCAGAGATCGACCATGGCCGATTGGATGCGAGATCCGGCCAGGCCGACGGCTTGGGCGATGTCCGGCCAGGCGGCAAGCGTGCGCTCGACCCGCACGCGGGCACGCCGCCGGCGATGCGCCCACCAGGGCACAGCGAGTACGAGAGAGCCGATGCCGAGCACGGCGGGTAGGGGTGGCGTGAACGGCCCTAGATAGGCGGCCAGGGTTAGCCATGTTCCGGCGAACGCCGTGGTGAAGGCGGCATAACCGCGTTCGATCGGGCGGGGGAGGTTGGCCCATCGGCCCCATACGACCAGTGCGGCGGCCATCCCGATCGCGCTGATCAGGACGGTAGACCACCATTCGGGAAACCACCGACGCAGGATCACGCCGTTCAGCAGGACTGATGCGGCGACGATGAGCGGGGCGAGTTCGGACCGATACCGCCAGACCAGGCGGGCGATACCGGCGATGGCCAGGGGCGCCAACTCCAGGTCGTCGATCATGGCGACGGGTTGGACGCCATAGCGGCGCATCCGACGTGCGTTGCGGCGCATCTCGTAGCGCGATGCCCGGTGCCTGCTCACCAGCCCTCACCGGCCGTCTGGTCGGGGTGGGTCTGGGCGTGCAGCTCGTCACGCACGTAGTACAGGGGGTCGTCGTCGCCATCGCGTTCGGCGGCTAGCGTGGCGCGGATGGCGGCCAGCAGGTTGGCGCGCTGGTGGCGGATGCTGGCCAGTTCGGCGCGTAGGCCGGTGATCTCGTCGATCAGGGCTTCGATGTCGTCGAGGGCGCTGATCACGTACGCCCAGACAGGGAGCAGGGGCAGGGGGTCTCGGGTGAGTGCCGCCAGGAGTTGAGCGGCGGTGTTGTTGCGGGTGGCAACCTCCTGAAGATCGATATGTGGGTAGGGGTGGCGGTTTGACACTAGGCATCCCTCCTTCGGTCGGGGGTCATTGGTTGGTGATCCACTTCGCGATGCCGTTGATCACGGTGCTGATGCCGGGCGCGAACGTGGTCGCGGCCAGCAGGAAGCCGAACACGAGGGCGAGGATCGCTTGCCACAGGCGCAACCCGAGGTAGCGCCAGGAGATGAACACGATCACGCCCACAATCACGACCAGTGGAACGGTGACTTCCACAGAGACTCACCTCCTCTCGACGGGCGGAACGGCGTGTACCAGAGGGCGGCGCGGTCGCCCTGGCACGCAGAGACGGGAAGGTCAGATGCCGTCCTGGTGCGCCTTGCGGCGGTGCCAACGGGCACGTGCGCGGCACTTGGAGCACCGCCTCTGGCCACGCTGTACGGCAGCGCCACAGGCACAGCCCCTCGCCAGCGGAAGCGTGATCGGCAGGGTTCGCATCAGATATTCACCCCCGCCCTGGTCACGTGGTGGTGTGCGTAGGTGCCCAGGACGCGGCGGCTCATCGCCCCCATGGGGGAGGCGGCCGTGTTGGGCAAGTGGCGCTTGTCCTCACGCTTGATCGAGATGACCAGCACCACGAACAGCACGAGCATGGTGGCCGACAGGGCAAGGGCCAGGAACACGACGAACAGTCCGATGTCCACCGCTCACGCCCCCTCGATCTCGTCGAGGGCGATCGCGTCGCGGTAGGAGTCCAGCGCCGCACGGCGATCCATCGCCGCCTGCGTGATCAGGACAGCTTCGTAACGGACGCTGCCGAACTCCGCACCGGCAACGTGGTGCCCGTCCTCGACCGTGGGTGTGGTGCCCAACAGGGCAGCGATCCGCTCGACTTCGGCGATCGCCTCAACCTCGCTACTGGCGTCGGTGTCGTAGTTAGTGTGGACCGACACCCGAACGGTTCCGTACCTGGGAACAGGAACCTGGGGGTGGCCGTCCAGGAAGGTGGCCAGGGTGCGCAATCCGGCGATCAGTTCGCGGCGGTGGTAACGCTGAGCTGGGCTCATCTAGATCACATCCCTTCCGTCTCTGGTGACCTACGAGGAGAAAGTAGGTTTCAGGGAAGGGGTGAACCCATCACGCGATGTGATCTTGCAGTGAGATCAAAAACATCGTGCGATGAGATGCTCTAGATCCTGTGGTGAGATAAGCCCCAGCTCACGGCACATGCGCAAATGAGACCCCCGACAGGGCCCTTTGGGAACTGGCACTCTCACGAGCGCAGAAGGGCCCTGCCGGGGGCGTTGACACGACGGTGCGCGACCAGTGGGAAAGGTATGAGCCAGTCGCCGCACCGTCGCGTGTCTACGGCACTGTCTTCATTCCGTGCAGCTCGACGACTTGGGCGACGGCCAGTGCGCGAGGGTGGAGGTGGAAATCGTCCCAGCCGACGAACACGTTGTGCGCTGCCAGGACGACGGCACTGAGCACGCCGGGCCGGTAGAGGTCGGCCAGCACGCCGACGCTCCGAGCGTGGGTCGCGGTGTAGAGGGTGAAGTCCTCGTGCAGCATCGGGCACTGCTCCAACGCCTTGGGGATGCAGTTCCAGCACGTAGGCGGGGCGTTGGTGCGCCCTCTGTCCGGGCCGGTGCGCTCGAACACCGTCTTGGTAAGCGGCCATGGGATCAGCCCCGATGTGGAATCGGCCGCGGGATCGCCACACACCTGGCACAACAACCGGTCCATGCATCTCCACTGACGGCGCGTGTTGAGCTTGCGCATGCGCTCTGAGCCACGCCTTGCCGGATCGTCGCGTAGATCGCGCGTACGGGCGCGGAGGATGCCGCCCACGCTGCCCAACGTGTCCGCATGCGGGTTGATCCAGTCGCCGGCTCGCGATGGACAGTAGGACAAGCGCGCCCTACCGGCGTACGGCTCGAAGCTGATCGGGTCGGCTACCAGCTCGTTGGCGAACGCGATCGTGTACGGGATGGTCGAGTAGCCGCTCATCCAAGATCACCTCCTCGGCACGGCACCTCGCCGGACGCACCGGGCGTCGGTAGAGGCGGCTTGGGCGCGGCTCCGCAAAGCTCCTCGTATCGCGCGGCGACACGTCGCGCAGTTCGCCTCGCGTCTGCGGTGGGAAGCCAGGCGTAGACAGGGCGGTCATGTCGGCGGTTCCAGCCTGTACGCCACCAAAAGCGATCACCGTTCGTCCAAACGATCAGGCCACGCCAAACCGACACCACGGCCAACCCGTAGCCGTCGTTCACATCGGTCGAGATCCCGAGCACGGCCAGCTCTCGTTGAAGCTGGTCAGCCACGGCAACGGCGGCATTGGAGGCGAGCCGAGACGGCCCTTGCTCCCTGGTCATGCATCCGCCTCCCGCAACTCCGCGTATCGAGGGAAAGAAGCGAGGCGGAAGTCGGACAAATGATGATCTTGGATTCTCGCCTCAGCTCAGTTCCGACCTGCGCCATGAACTGATGTGAGGTTTCCAAGCAAGCCGGTTTCGCAGAATCTCACCGTGATATCTCACGGTGTGATGGACTGGATGAGTTCTACTTTTCTCGAAAGGCGCGCTACCAGGGGAACGGAACGCCGCCATGACGATGGATCAAGAGCGAGTCCGCCATGTTCTGGGGACTGTTTTCGCACGTCAGGACATAGAGGATGTGTGCAAGCAGCGTGATCTCGGCGGCGTTATCCGCATCCTGACGAAGTACGGCATCACCCAAGGCCAGATCGCGAGCCTCACTGGGATACCCCAGGGACGGGTCAGCGAGTACAAGAGCGGCAAGCGCATCCCGACCGCAAAGCATACATTTGAGTCGTTCGCTGACGGTTTGGGCATGCCTGGCCACTTGCGTCGCTATATGGGCTTGGCGTCCTCTGATGGCAGAAGCAGTGCGCGAGTCGTCAGTGATGGGGTCCAGATCCCCACAGACACTTTCGACTTGCAGCTCTTCGCTGAAGCGATCGGGAAAAGGGGCGAGCCGTTGAAGCGCCGCGAACTGCTGGCCATGGTGGCACAGCTCGGTGCCCAGTCAGCTCTAGTTCAGAGTGAGGCATGGGAGAAAGTCGCCTTTGCTCTGTCAAGGCCGAGCTCCATTGACGAAGCAGTGGTGCGAGAGATGGAGGCTAGAGCCGCCGGTTTCCACCGACTCGAAGAAATGCTGCCGGCGCATACAATTTTCAAGGGCTTGGCAGCCCATCTGAATGAGGTCGGAACCATCCTGAACGGCACAGCCACCGATCCCAAAGACGAGCTTCGTAGGCGTCTGATCGTGGTCGCAGGAGAAAGCAGCGTGCTTGCCGGTTGGATCGCAACAGATCTGGGCAACATATCTGCTGCGCGGAACTTCTATGACACCGCTGAGAAGGCTTCAAAGGAAGCCGGCGACCCGGCTATCATCGCATGCGCGTTTGGGTATAGAAGCTATATACCGAGCGGCAAAGGAAACCACGGACGAGCGCGCTCCCTCCTAGCGACCGCACTACAGCACTTGCCCAAGAACGCTTCACCCGGAACCACATCATGGCTGGCTGCAAGACACGCAGAAGAGAGCGCAGCATTAGGAGAAACAGAAGCCGCCCTTCAATCGTGGGATGAAGCGCGCGAGGCATTCAATATCGCCGATCCGGAAGAGGATCGTGTATGGACAAGATTCCTAGATCAGGACCGTTTTGACTCCTTTAAAATCTCAACCTATGCTCAAATCGGCCGACTGGAAGAAGCCGAAGCGGTGGCGCATGCGGTCATAGCACGCCTGCCCGAGGTGGAGAGAAAGCGGGCAGGAATCATTCTCGGAGACATTGCCACGGCTCATATCGTGCATGGCTCAGTCCAAGAAGCAGCCAGAGCGGCTAGGGATGGTCTCGCCGTCATTCGCGAGACGGAATCCGGCATCTGGCTGCCACGGTTCATCGTTCTCGGAGAAGCGCTCAGACGCTGGCAGACTCAACCACCAGTCCGCGCATTCCTAGAAGAATTGGCCGTTACGAAGCGTCAATTCTCTGCGTCTCCGCGCTGATCCAGTCCAAGTAATCGTCGCTCCCCGCAACAATTTCAGTTGCGATGATTTCTGGTGTCTCGTAACTGTGGTTCGCTCTGATGTGGTTCTCAAGCGCGGCGAGCAGAGCATGCGTGGTCATGATGATCAACTGCCATTCCTGCTCGTCGCGCAAAGACCCTCGCCACCAGTACATGGACCTAATCGGTCCGATGATCTGCACGCCAGCGGCCAGGCGTTGCGAGGTGATGCTATGTGCCAGTGCGGCGCCCTCGTTAGCGCTCGGGACAGTGGTCAGGACCTGCATGTAACCCTTCACAACCCAGTTCCCCTTGAGCAGAAGGTTTGATCATGTAGGTCATACAGTAAGAGGCCCATGGCCCTCCGGTCAAAGGCCGGTTCAACCCTCAGTGATCTTTTGCGCAGTTCTCGTGGAAGCGGTTGTGAGCGCCCTAGTAATTACTGACGCCTTTCGGAAGAATTCTTCGAGGCCGTGGCGGGTTGGGCAGGTACGGTGTTGAGAGTTCCAAGATTCTGTAAGGAATTTCCCAATAGATCTTAAATATTTAGTAACCAGATCGGCGCCGGAGTGCGATCAAGATACGCGTTTGCAAAAGCTGCATCTTGTTTCATGAAGGGTCTGCGCCTCGCGTCTTGAACCCTGCCCACAGGCTGCTGTATAGGTTGAAATAGGACCTTCCATACCCCATGTTGTCGCGATGTTTGCCAATGCTGTGATTCTCTGAACTGAGCGCTAGTGTTCAGTCCGATCCGGGAGTCGAAATGGAAGGTAACGGATGGGATCCGAATCAGTATCTACGCTTCGCTGAGCAGCGTCGACGCCACATCGATGATCTGTTTACGCTTATTAAGCCTGTGGTGGGCGGCCGAGCTGCTGACCTTGGGTGCGGCACGGGTGACTTGACAGCCGAACTGCATCGGCGTCTTGGCCTAGCTGAGACAGTGGGCGTAGATTCGTCACGTCAGATGCTTAGAGAAACAGCACAGCTGCATATAGGAGGGCTTCATTTTGAGCTTGCAGACATGGCAACGTGGACGGGAGAGAATTACGATCTAATCTTCTCTAATGCGGCATTGCAGTGGCTGCCCAATCATCCTAGACTTGTGTCTCACTTCCACAAGAGCCTGCGCGAGGCTGGGCAATTGGCATTTCAGGTGCCGACCAATCGTGATCACGAAGCACATTTGGTAGCGATTGATGTGGCTCAGGAGCCTCCATTTTGCGAGATCCTGGGATCGGATCACCTGGATCCCTTCTCCTCCGTTATGGAGCCGCAAGCCTATGCGGAGACGTTTCATCATGCCGGCTTTACTGATCAGAGCGTCCAGCTTCGTGTATATACGCATTATATGAAATCGCCGCAGGAGCTGTATGATTGGGTGCGCGGTGGTCTCCTGGTTCACTATCGCAGATTTATGAATAGTGACCTATTTGAGGCATTCGCTTCCCAGTATAAAAGACGTCTATTTGAGAGGATTGGCGAAAGTGGCCCGTATCTGCATATTTGGAAGAGGATTATTTGCTGGGCTCAGCGTTAAGGGGGGTAGGCTTCCCACGTGGTTGGCACGATGTTCAGTTCTGCATCGTAACGAGATGTTGTCGCAGTCGCGTTTCATTCAGAACGTAGAAAACTACAGTGCTAACCACAAGGGCGAATCCGACAAAAGAGAAAGCTGTCCAATACCATTGCTTAGCTTTAAGGGTATCTGGGATCGCGGCTGCAACATTTGCGCTTGCCAACCCCAAGAGCACTACTAGCTGGGCTCGATAGTACTTCCATAGCCTAAACTGAGGATTCCTGGCTAGCCATCTTTCCCACGAGAGAGCTCTTGGGTGATTTTGAACCTTTACAGCGTTCGATATTTCAAGCTCTCTCCTCCGGAGAAAAACACCTGCGCGAATGGAGCGCTCCACTTCTCCGCGCCACACAACAACCACAAACAATCCAACTATGGGACCGATGAAGTCCAATAGAATGAACCGCACCACACCTGGTTTGAGGCCAAAAGCGGCAGCCAAGATCGCTGTAAGCAGGGTTGAACCTATTTGAACTGCCAACTGTTGTGCATGCAACGCCTTGAGCGATTCATCGCGAAGAGTCTTGTATTCTTCTATAGCCACCGATATCCAAATTTTAAGTCTTTCTCGATCATTCTCTTCCGATGTCGATCTCCAATGCATACTAATGCCGCCTAGCGTCGATTCGTGTGAGGCT
The DNA here is from genome assembly GCF_040605905.1 of Nonomuraea sp. NPDC005501. NCBI lineage: Bacteria > Bacillati > Actinomycetota > Actinomycetes > Streptosporangiales > Streptosporangiaceae > Nonomuraea > Nonomuraea sp. NPDC005501. The sequence goes on from NZ_JBEXDT010000004.1 coordinate 92,698, forward strand.
CATTTGCTGATCTCCCTATCCATATTCTGGAGATTTTCTGGGGCGCCACGCCTGTGGTGCCAGTCGGGGTTAGTACCCTGGTACAGGAGTGCAGCACATTGGTTTTGGCAAAATCGGAGTTGAGGATTGTTTTAGTAAGTGCACAAGCAGGCCACCGCCGACGGGGTCGGCGGTGGCCTGCCAGCCGAGGTCAGCCGTTCTCTACCTCGTTCCACACACGCTGCCACCGGTGCATGCTGGCGGCGCGAATCTCGGTCGCGTCGCGAAGCAAGCGGGGTAGAGCAGGTTCTCAAGGGCGTCGCCGTTGGACACGCTAGGGTCAGGTATAGCCAGCTCTGGCCCCTCGACAACGACCCGCCATTCGTCGGGACCGCACTGAGCCAGGACGGTGCCTGTAGCCACGGCCACGAGTCGCGATCGTCGTTCTGGTCTCCGCGTAGGGGGTACTTGACGAGAACCGGCGTGTCCTCGGGGAAACGCCCGTCATTGTCGTCGGGAAGGTACTCGTTGATCATGGGGTTCCTCTCCCACCCGGTGAGGAGCCACGGGAGCCAATTTTGGGAGCCACCGCATTGCGGCTCCCTCAGACTTCCCGCGTCCTCTCCGGAGTGTTCTGTAAGGTGAGAGGCACCCGATCGACTCAGATCGACATGATCAGACTTGCCTGTCTTCCTTCGCATCGAAGGGGTCAGGGGTTCGAATCCCCTCATCTCCACCCAGGGTCGTTCTTGAAACGGCTGGACTGAAGTTGACGGGATCCCGTCTGATCGTTGAGATCAGACGGGATCTTGTCGTTTCAGGGGTTTCCGAATCGGGTTCGTCCTGGTTTAGGAGCCGTGGAGCAGGCGTCCGGGAAGGCCCGGCTGATGTCAAGGCGCTGGTGGAGGTCGGAGTTCGCGTCGCTGGGCATGGCGATGCCGGCTCCCGGCTGGGTGCTGCGACAAGGTGATCTGAATTGCGCGTTAAGGGGCGGGTGGTGGCCTGCTCCGGTCCGTGAGCGGCGAGCGGTTGAGGTGCTCTGCTGGGATCGCAGGACTCTCGGGGATGTCGGCGGATGTGTCGGGCTCATCTGGGGGCTGGCGGGTGTGGCGCCACTGGTCGAGGAAGTGGTCGTTGGCGACGGCGACGGTCAACGCGACGAGCAGGGTTTGGGCGACGCGGCCGTGGGCGAGCCGGTTCTTCGGGGCGCCCAGATCGACATCGAATCCCTTCAATCTGCCGTTCAAGCCCTCTGTATTGGCGCGGGCAGGTTTATAGACGTCTGCCCAGACTGGGCTGAGATAGGCCAGGTCCTGGCGGAACTTGTCCAGATGGCCGTGATCTTCAGGGTGCAGGGTGACGCTGTGCTGGCGGCAGATCTTCGGCAGTTCGGCGGGCTTGGTGTCGGGGGCCGGTGGCAGGATGCGGGGCTTGGCCGAGAGGTGAGCGGCTCGTTTGCGGGCATCGGTCAGGTCGACAGGGGCGGGTCGGCTGCCGGGGCGCTGGTGGAGGCGTTCAAAACGGGGACAGGACAGCGACGGGGAGGTTCCCGCCGCCGGGCATTGCAGCCGGACCGCGCCGCGGGCGTCCGCGCTTTGCTTGTGTGCCAGGAAGTACGGCTCTCGCGCGGCGATCAGCGCGGCCAAGTCTTCGGTGGGGTTGCGGACGAACGCGTCGTCGAGGTCGGTGGTGGCGTGGGCGAGCCGGTCAGGCATCAGCGGGCAAGCCAGCGCGCCGTCGACAAGCAGGGCGCCGTGGACACTGCCCTGAACTCCGCGGATCTCACGTTTGTAGTCCAGGACGAGGCGGTAGCCGAGCTCGCGGGCTGGGCGCGCGAAGTGCTGGGCGATCTGGTCGGTGTAGGCGCGGTCGACGGCGGCGAAACGGGCGGGCAGGCCGAGTCCGGCCAGCGGGGTCAAGGTGGTGATGGCGTTGGCGCCGATGCGTTTGTGCGGGGTGTCCAGGACCAGGCCGAGCGCCAGCTGCGGAAAGGACCCGAGAACCGGGCGGGTGCGGGCGGCGACGGTCAGCGTGGCGCTGTAGCCGTACTCGGGTGGGTCGTTGCCGGCCGAGTGGTGCCAGCCCGCGGTGATCTCGGTGGAGGCGAGGAGTTCTCCGGTGGAGCGGCGCGTGCGGGGTGGGCGGGCGAAGACCGGGGCGGCGGTGGTGTCGATGCCGACGTCGCCGCGGAAGTGACGGAGGTAGCCGCGGCCTTTGGCCCAGCGCACCGGGGTGAGCACCAGTGCGGTGACGATGTCCTGCAGCAGTTCCCGCTTGTGCGAGTGTGCTGGGTCGTCATCCGCCCAGGCGGTGGCCAGCGTGTCGGCCTGATGTTGGGGCAGGCGGGCGCGCCGATCGTGGCGGGCTGGATCCAGCACGGTGGTCAGCCGGTCAAAGGCCCGGTAGAAGCGGCGGGAGGAGGCGAGCACCTGGTGGACATCTGCGGGGTTGATGTCGGGCAGGCCGAGCCGGTGGCGTGCGGCGGCGGTCAGGCAGAACGCGGCGATCCGCCAGGCCTCGACGAGAGTGGCCTTGCCGGTGTGGTTGATGGACAGCAGCAGGCAGGTCAGCACCGCGGCGATGGGCAGCCCGGGCGGGCCGGGCCTCGGGCCGAGTTCGGTGTCGATCAGCGGCATGATGCCGGAGTCGTCCAGCAGCCGGGCGTAGTGACTGACGACGGCATCGGGGATCTGTGCCGTCTGCTTGGCAGGAGGCCGGGGACGGGTGGCTCGGGCTCGGGTGGTGCGCGGCGGCCAGGCGCGTGGCTTCGCCGTACTCACATGGCGCGGCCGCGCAGCAGCGCGACCGCGGTGGGCTCGTCCAAGGCTGGGACGAAGTGTTGGTAGCGGGCCAGCGCGGAGGTGCTCATCCCGGCCGCGGCGGCCACCACTCCCAGGTCGATGCGGGCGTTCAGCAGTTCGACGATCCAGGAGGAGCGCAGCCGGCGAATCGACAGCGTGGGCAGGCCGCCGGTGGGCTGGTGGCGGGCCGTCCAGGAGCTGAACAGGTTCTTGGCGTGCCGGGCGGCGCGCCTGGGCCGGAACACGAACCGGTCGCCCAGCTGGTCGGCGGCATCGGTCAGGACGTCCTCCCAGGCGGCGCGGCAGACGATCAACCGGTCTGTGCCGGGGACGGTGACCACGATCGCGCCGCAGGCCAGGCGGCGCAGATGCCCAGTCCGGACGGCGGCCACCTCCCCAGAGGTCAGACCGCAGCCGAAGGCGAGCGCCATCAACGCCAGCGCGTCGCTTCTGGCTTGGCCGGGCAGACGTTCGGCCCAGCCACGAAGGCGGCCGAGCTGGGTCGGCGAGTAGGGCGGGCTGACCTTCTTGGGGGCTGTCATCGGTGGCGGCACCTGTTCACCGCGTTCCAGCCAGGCCAGCGTGGCCCGCATATGCCGCAGCCAGCTGCGATAGGTCTGCGCCGAACTCGGGGCCAGGTCGGTGCAGCCGGTCAGGACGAACGCGTCGATCGTCTCATGCCGCAGCCATACTTCCGGGTCATCGGGCAGGCCGGAGCGGTGACACCACACGGCCAGGCGAGTGGTCGCGGTGAGCAGCCGCTCGACCCGGTAAGGGGAGCGGTCGGCGCTGGCAGCGACCAGCATGCGCACATGCCCGCAAATGTGGTCCCACTCCGGCGGAGCGTTCTGCGGCCGGTAGCCGGTGATCGTGGCCGAGGTCGTGGGATCGAGGGTCACACCCCATCCATAGTGGCAGGACAAGCAGCCGTTACGCAGGGCGACGACATCCACCCAAAGGAGCGATTTGTCATGGTCGGAGGACGCGCGCGCTCGGCCGCCCCTCGGGACTTGGCCGAGGACCCGCAGGCCTGGCCCCACGCGGACCTGGCCCGTCATCCCGCCGCGGCCATCGTCCAGCAGATCGCCGTTAGCCTGGCCGGCGTCCTGGCCGAACGCCGCCTGAGCCTGCGCGGCCTGGCCGCCGCCTCCGGCGTCAACCGCCAGTCCATCGCCGACCTGCTGGCCGGCCGCTCCTGGCCGGACGTGGCCACCATCGCCCTGCTGGAGACCGCGCTCACGGTCCGGCTGTGGCCGCAGGGCACCCCGGCACCCCGATGACGGCGCCGAACCCTGTGCGGGACGCCGTGATGACCTCGACGGCATGGTCGAGCCTTCTCTCCGCCGCCCCGACAACCCGGACATCCGGGCAGAAGCAGCCGTCATTTGGCTCGACAGCCTCCAAGCGATCACCTATCGCGTTACGCTCAGAAGGCGCGAGCCTTCAAAGAGTTAGGACCTGTTGGGCGCTCACGCAACCCGGTGCCGTCGAGCAGCAACTCGGCGGCACCACCCTTTTGACCCGATCGCCAGACCGGCAAGCCGTACTCAGCTCGTGGCGGCTCCCCCTTCGCCGGCGAACCCGTTCACCCCGGACGCGATCGTGAACAGGCCCTGCTCCCGCTCGGCCAGCCAGCCATCGTCCACCAGCCGCTTGAGCCGCGTGCGCATCCCCTCCACCTGGCCGCGGACATCCTGCTGACCCAGCGCCCGCACCACATCCCGCGCCCGCAGCGGCTTGTCGGAGCTGGCCAGCAACACCACCGCGTCCTTGCGCAACCCCCGCAGAACCGGACGCTCCTGAGGAACCTCCGCGCGCCCGCCAGTGCCCTGGCCGCTGCGCCCCGCATCCTGATCGCCTTCAGCGGGCTTGCCGGGCTCTGCGTCGGCCGGTTCATCGGCCGCCTCCAGCGCGGTCAGCTCCTCACGCGCGATGGACAGCCGTTCCAGCCGCCGCTCCGCCCTGGCCAGCCGCTCCTGCAGTTCCTGCATCTGCCCAGACAGCTCAGCGCATTCCTGCCGCGCGGACTCCTCTGCCCGCTCCAGCTTCGTCAGCAGCGACGTCACCATCGCCTCCCTCGCGCGGCAGTCACCCGGCGGCCCCCATCACTCAACGCATAGCTGCAACTCCACACTGTAGGCGTCAATGGCATTGCTGACCCCAAGGATCGCAAGATCTCTTCAGCACTCAGAGGACGTGTATGCGACCCCTTCGTGATCGCGCAGCGCGTGGCGGAACCAGGCGGCTCGAGGCTCGCCGGCGCTGGTGAAGTTCGACAGCATGTCGGTCATGACGTCACGATCAGCGCACCGAACACTCCATTGGGAAACGATCATCGACATCCTGGGAAGAAACCTCAACGTGGAAACCACATGACATCTATCGTCCCAGCCCGTGACAGGGAGCGGATGCTGACGCATTCGAACGGCCAGGATTGGCTTGTGTCCTGGCACCCTGTCGACGACCCGCAGGAAGGCAAGCCTCATGGAGCCGCCGGCATCTGCGTGACGGCCGCCAAGGAGATGGTCCTGATCAGCCATGACGGCGAGCACTGGGGTTTCCCAGCCGGACGTCCTGAAGGAACAGAGACCATCGAGGAGACCCTGCGCCGCGAAATGCTCGAAGAAGCGTGCGTCACCGTCATCGGTAGCCGCCTGCTTGGATATTCCCGCAGCGAATGCGTGCGCGGACACGAGCTTGGCCTGGTCCTCATCCGCTCTTACTGGCGCGCGGAGGTCCGGCTTCAGGAATGGCAGCCGGAGTTCGAGATACAGCACCGGCGGCTGGTTCCCGAGTCCGAAGCGAAGAAATATGTCCGCGATCCCGACCAGGCCGCGACCCGGGTTTCCTTCCGTGCTCTGGAAGAGGCAACGGCAGGTGACGGCCCCCGGCCCCCGTGAGCGCCATACCCGCCCGCCCGGGGCCCTCGCTGGATATGCCGCGGGAAACGATCTTCGTCGCCTCGGGAAGCGATCTTCGAGATACCCTCAGCGCCCCAGGCCAGACCTACTCGTGAACACCCCACAAGACCAAAAGCCCGATCTTCGCTTCGAGGATCGGGCTTTTGCTGGTCAGCCCAGGTGCGGGTGGTCAGTCGTCGAGATCAGAGGGTGGCGCCTCCGCTGAAGGCCCTGGGGCCGGAGTCAGCGAAAAGTCAGCGAACACGGCACGAGCCCTGTTGTTGCGGTCTTGGGATGCGTGTGTGTAGCGGTTGAGCGTGGTGGAGATCTGCTCGTGGCCGATCAGTCCGGCGACGTCGTTGACCGGGACGCCTTCGGAGACGAGCCAGGTGGCGTAGCAGTGCCTCAGGTCGTGGAACCGTAGCCCTTCGCCCGCGTGCTGGGCGATGTAGGTGACCGCCTCCTCCTTGGTCGGGAAGTGCTTGGTCTGCTCGGTGCCGGCCTTGTTGGTCCAGGTGTCGACGAAATCGCTGCCCGATGGCACCACTGAGCCGAGGAGGCCGGCCCGGAAGGCGTCCCGGTGCGCGGTGAGCAGGTCGACGGCGAAGCGGGGAAGTGGAACCTCACGGCGACCGGCTCTCGACGCCGGGTATGGCTTGATGCTGACGTGCTCGTTGACCTCCACAGCGACGCGGAGCACGCGGACCGTGCCCGCGTCGAGGTCGACGGCATCCCAGCGCAGGCCCGCGCATTCACCCCATCGCAGGCCGGCGCCGGCCGCCAAGGCGACGACCGCGCGATACCGGTCGGGAACGTGGCGGAGGAGCGTGGTGAACTGTTCGCGGGTGATGATCCGGTCGTCGTCGTCCTGGCAGCGCTGCTTTGGGAGGCGAACGCCCTCTCAGGGGTTGCCCCCGATGAGTCGATCGCGGACGGCGGACTTCATGACGCCGGACAGGAGGCGGTGGCATTCGATCACCGTGGCCGGGGAGAGCCGCTTGCCGAGGTCGGTGATCCATGCCTGAACGGCTGAGTGGTCGATCTTTCCGAGAGGCACGTCGCGCCAGCGGGTCAGGACGTGGTTTCGCATGATCGACGCGTCGCGGGCGGCCCTGGCCAACTCGTGGTTGCGGGATTTGAGCCAGGTGTCCGCGTAGGGCCGAACGTGGTCTTGCTCCCGTGAGGGTGGACGTACGTCCCCGCGTGGTCTGGGCACCCTTGGTGATCACTGGCGGAGCTGGTGCCGCTGCTGGCGAAGATGTCCACCGGCCCGCCGCCCAGCGCCGAGATCAGCGGGTGCAGGCCGACCTCCTGACCGCGGATGCCGCCGTCGTCGCCCAGGCCTACCTGCTCACCGCCGCCGACCTGCGCCAACTGATCTGACATGAGTGATCGCTCATGGCGGGGGCGTGGTCCAACATTGGCGCTCATGACTGGGTCGTCGCATAGTGAGGGCCATGGATCGATCCCTGCGCGTCGCGGTCATTGGCGACCGCGACCCCGCGTTTCCTCCGCACCTGGCCACCGACGACGCGCTGCGCCACGCCGCCGCGCACCTCGGCATCGGGGTGGACGTCCGCTGGCTCGCCACCGAACCGCTCGAGTCCAATCTGGCCGAGGTCAAGGCCGCCGACGTGTTGTGGTGCGCGCCCGGCAGCCCGTACCGCAGCCTGCTCGGCGCTCTGGCCGCGCTCCGGCACGGCCGTGAGCACGGCGTCCCCACCTTGGGAACGTGCGGCGGCTGCCAGCACATGGTCATCGAATACGCCCGCCACGTGCTCGGCTATGAGGACGCCCAGCACGCCGAATACGACCCGTACGCCTCGACCCTGTTCGTGTCGGAGCTGACCTGCTCGCTGGCGGGCAAGACCATGCCCGTGACCCTGGTTTCCGGTTCCCGGGTGGCCACGTTGTATGGGCGGCCCGAGGTCGAGGAGGAGTACTACTGCAATTTCGGCCTCGATCCCGGCCGACAGGGAATCCTGCACGACGGCGGCTTCCTGGTCACTGGCGTGGACGGCGACGGCGCGGCCCGGGTGCTGGAGATCCCCGGGCACCCGTACTACGTGGCCACGCTGTTCGTGCCGCAGGCCCGCTCGCGTCCCGAGGCACCACACCCCTTGGTGGTCGACCTGTTGCGTGCGGCGCTATGACGTTCACCCAGCTCAGGATTCTGCAGGCGGTCGCGCGAACCGGCAACATGACCAGGGCCGCGGAGGAACTGGCCACGACCCAGTCCGCCGTCAGTCACGCGTTGCGCGCGCTGGAGAGCGAGCTCGGGGTGGCGCTGCTGGTACGAGGCAATCAGGGGGTGAGCTTGACAGCGGCGGGGCGGGCCGTGTGCCGCCGCGCCACGCTCATCCTCACTCAGGCGGAGGCGCTGGAGCAGGAGGTGGCCGCGATCCGCGGGCAGGAGCGCGGCAGCCTACGCGTCGGCGTCATCCCCAGCGCCAACGCCCGGCTGCTGCCGCCCATCCTGCGCCGGTTCGCCGAAGCGCATCCGCGCGTGCGGCCCACGGTGATGGAGGGCTCGGACAATGAGGTCCTGGAGTGGCTCGAGACCGGGGCGGCGGACATCGCCACCGTGTCGGCTGCGGTCGACGAGGCCCCGCTTCCGGCCGGGTCGGTGGCGCGGCCGCTCGCCGCCGACCGCATGTTGGCCGTCCTGCCCAGCGGCCACGAGTTGAGCGTCCGCCATTCGTTGTCGGTGACCGAGCTGGCGCGGCACCCTTTCATCATGTCCACGGGCGGGTGCGAGCCGCTGATCACGGCGATCGCGCGGGCGGCTGGTGCGAGCCTGAAGTGTCATTACCGAGTGCGCGATACCAACAGCATCCTCGCCATGGTCGCCGAAGGGCTCGGGCTGAGCATCGTCCCCGAACTGTCGCTGCCCGCCCACCACGCCGGCGTGCACGCGATCCCGCTGGAGCCCGCCGCCGAGCGGGTCATCCTCCTCGCCTTGCCCGCGGACCCGCTCCCCACAGCCACCGCCTTCGCCGAACTGGCCACCGCCCACCAATGCGGCCTCCCCATGAACTCACGGGCGGTCAGTCAGGCTCCATAGCGCCGCCACCAGCGGTCTGCGCAGGTCGGCGCGGCGTACGCACAGCTCTACGGCGAGCGGCGCAGGGGCGGGATCGGTCGGGCCCCGGCGAGCGCTCTGGGACGCGGTCGCGCGGCTCGGCGGAGAACATCGCAAAGCCCTACAACATCGGACCGGTGCGGGAAACGATCATTCGATGTCCGGGAAGCGATCTTCAAGCAGGTCTTCTCCTTGCTGGACAACACGACTCGTGAACATCCCACCAGGTCAAAGGCCGCTTCCCGATTATGGGAGGCGGCCACCATACTTTCGTCGAAGCCTCCGATGGATTGTCGCGCTGGCACTTGTGGGAGCGTTAGCCGTCGCGGTGTGGCCTTCCTCGGATCTGCTGGGGCATCACGACGACCCTGTCGGGGCGATGATGGTAGGGGAACTGGAGGGCCGGCCAGTCGCCGTAAGCGCTGGTAGTGGCTACGATGACGCCACCTTACGGGTGTGGGACCTGACCACAGGCGATCCCATCGGCGAACCGATCGTCGCTCACCCGGTCGGCGTTGTAACGATGGCCCTCGGGGAAGTGGACGGCCGCCCGGTAGTCGTCACAGGCGGCTACGACGACGCTATACGGATCTGGGATCTGACTACACGCGCACTCGTCGGCGAACCGATACGGCTAAGCAACACCGAACGCGTCGATGCGGTGGCGGTCGGGGAGGTGAACGGTCGAGCAGTCGCCGTCACCGGCAGCGTTGACGGTACGACACGTATATGGGATCTGGCCACCCGCAAGCAGATGGGCGATCCGATGGTCAGCGGTACCGGTGTCGGGGAGGTCGCGCTCGGGCGGGTGGACGGCAGGCAGGTCGCCGTCTCCAGCGACGACGAGAACATGCGGGTGTGGGACTCAACCACCCACCAACTCATCGGTGTACCGATACCGACAGGTCTCACCTATGGGGTCAGGACAGTGGTGGTTGGAGAGGTTAATGGCCGGCCAGTCGTCCTCGCCGGTGGTGGTGATGACGAAGACGGCGGGGGTGCCGTGCAGGTTTGAGATCTCAGTACGTACGAACCGCTGGGCGGACGAATGAGATACAGCAACTGGGTTGGGGACGTGGCGATCGGACATGTGGATGGAAGAGTGGTCGCCGTCACCGGAGACGGTGACGGCGACGTGCGAATGCGGGACTTGAGTGGCCACACACAATGAGCCCGTGTCGTCAAGGACACGCCTCAGGTATCCGCGCATCATGGGTGCCTTTATGGGGTTGGCTGTCCGGAAAGATCTGATCCATTGCCTCGGCACCCTCTATTCGCGTGCTGGTTGGGCGAAGTGGCCGGGCTGCTGGCCCACGACGCCAGCTACCGTCGCCGGCTTGGCCAGTCAGGTGGCAGGCGTGGACTGACGGGCGCGGTGGCGGCGGACCGCGTCCCGGTTGGCGCACGGCTGGGAGCAGTAACGCTGCCGTGCGGTGCGTGAGGTGTCCGCGAAGATCGTCTCGCAGCCGGCGGCAGCGCACCGTCCGAGCCGGTCCATGCCCCGGCTGACGAGGTGCATCGCAGTGCCCACGGAGATCAGCGCGAACAGCACCGCGCCGAGCGGCTGCAGGTCGTCGCGATAGTGCAGGTGCCAACCATGAGCGTGGTCGGTCAGCCGGGGGTAGGCGGCCGACCGGGCCAGCATCTCGTTGACCAGCTCGGCCTTCGCGCGCTCGCCCGTGGCGTCGACGACGTTCGTCCAGGCGTCGATGACGGCGAGGGTCTGGTCGAGATCCGACGGTTCGACGGGGCGTTCCAGCACCAGACCGGCCGTGCGGCAGCGCTCGGCGAGTTCATCGGCGCTCGCCGGTGGGCGGTTCGCCAGTTCCGCGGCGAAGTTCACCACGTCCGCGCCGTAAGGGTTGAGGTGCACAAGCTCATTACATCAGCCTGTACGCCATGACGCGAACAGCAACAGAGCACGACATTCCGGAGCTCGTCCACCTCCGGGCACAGCTCTTCGACGACCTCGGCGGCGACTTCTTCAACCCCGCTGACGCCGGTGACCACTGGCGCGACGCGCTCGCACGGGTTTTCAAGCAGAAGCTGACCGAACCCGACTGCCAGATCCTGGTCGTGGACGGCGACACCGGCCTGGCCGCCTGCGGCATCGGCACGATCGAACAGTGGTTCCCCGGCCCCCACTCCCGCAACGGGAGGATCGGCCACGTCATCGGCATGGTCACCGACCCGTCGTACCGGCGGCGCGGGCACGGCCGGGCGATCATGCTCGGCCTGCTCGATTGGTTCCGCGACCGCGACGCCGTACGGGTCGACCTCACCGCCTCCCACGAGGCGCAACCGCTCTACCGGCAGCTCGGCTTCTCCGACCACCCCGATCCCCTGCTGTGCTGGAAGCCGTGAAGACATCGCAATACCGCTGGGTCATTCTGGGTGTCGCGACCTTCACTCAGGCCGCGGCCGCGTTTTTCGTGCAGGGCATCGGCGCGATGAGTGTCCACCTGCAACGAGACCTGGAGTTGAACACGACCCAACTGGGTCTGCTGCTGTCGGCGGCTCAGCTACTTCCTCTAGCCGGACTACTCGTGGCGGGACGACTGCTGGACCGCCACGCCGAACGCTGGGTCGTCGGGATCGGTGCTCTTGTGGTCGCCCTCGCACTGGCCGCCGGCAGCGCGGCCCCGGGGTACGTCTCCTTGCTCGTCGTCCTGCTGATCGTCGGTGCGGGCTACAGCACCATTCAGCCGGGCGGCAGTAAATCGGTGGCGTCCTGGTTCGACGCCTCGCAGCGTGGCTTGGTCATGGGCATCCGCCAGGCGGGGCTCCCGCTCGGGGGCGTCCTCGCCGCCTTCGCACTTCCCGCACTGGCGACGGCCTTCGGCTGGCGGTCGACGCTCGTGGCCGGCGCGCTCGTCGCACTGTCAGGCGCCGTCGCCTTCATGACCTTCTACCGCAGCCCACCGGACCAACGCCCCACGCTGACCACGTCCCGCGTGCGGCTGGAACTGCTCCGCGAGCCGTACATGAAGAAGATCATCTTTTCCGGTACGAGCATGGTGTCGGTGCACAGCGGCGTGGGCGTCCTCACCGTGCTGTACCTGCACGAGGTGACATCCATGGACTCCGCCTCGGCGGCCTTGGTCTACGTCGCGGTCCAGTGCGCGGGCGCGCTGGGCCGTATCTGCCTGGCGGCCTGGAGCGACCGCCACAGGTCCGGCCGCTACGCCTGCGTCCTGACATGCCTGATCGCGGTGATCATCGGGATGGCGGTGTTGACGACCCCCATCGGCGGCTCCCCCGTCGCGGCCTGCCTGGCCTTCATCTGGCTCGGCTTCTTCGGAATCGGCTGGTATGGCCCCTGGGTCGCCTACGCCGCCGAATCGGCGCCGCCGGGCCACACCGGATTCGCCCTCGGCCTGGCCATGGCCGTCAACCAGGTGGCGGTCATCCTGGCGCCACCCGTGCTCGGCCTGCTCACGGACCTGAGCGGTAGCTTCGCGCCCGCCTGGGCCCTGCTCGCCGCGCTGACCGCTGTCACCCTGACGACGACAGCCCGGCTGTGACCAGTTCGGACGGCAGCCGCTGTAGCCCTCGCACGACGGCCGGCGTCTCCGCGAACGCCGCCGCTACGACGGGATCGCTGTGCAGAAGACGCGCCAGATGGTGCAATGCGTGCGCCACCGCCGTACTCGTGGACGCGTTCTTGGTACGGCCGGACTGAAGTTGACGGGATCCCGTCTGATCGTCGCGATCAGGCGGGATCTTGTCGTTTAGGGAGTTTCCGACTGACCCGGACCGGTTTCACGGCCGACCACGTCCCCTTGCCGGATCCCTACCAGGGCAGTGGGCCGTCCTCACTGAAGAATCCGCCGGTCGGGCCGCCCTCGCCGAGGGTGGCCAGGCGCACCACCACGGCCGCGCCCTGCGCCGGGGTGAGGAAGCCGCTGTGGCCGTTGATGTCGGTGTTGACGTAACCGGGGGCGGCGGCGTTGACCAGGATGTTCTCTTTGCGCAGCTCGTTCGCGTACTGCACAGTCAACGCGTTCAGCGCGGCCTTGGACGGAGAGTAGGCCGCTGACATCAGCCCCGAGAAGGGCCCGTCGACCTCGGCGGTCAGCGCCAGCGAAGCGGCGTGGCTGGAGAGGTTGACGATCCGGGCGGCGGGGGACCGCCGCAGCAGCGGGAGCACCGCATTGGTCACGGTGATCACTCCGAGGACGTTGGTTTCGAACACCTCGCGGACCAGATCCACGTCGACGGCGCTGGGGATGCGGTCGAGGGCGTCCTGGGGCGCGGCCTGACCTGATCCGGTGATACCGGCGTTGTTGACCAGCACGTCCAGACGGCCGAAGCGGTCGTCGATCCAGGAGGCGGCCGCCTGGGCGGTGGACGGGTCGGTGACGTCCAGTTCGATCGCGTGTGCGTCGCCTCCCGTGGCGCGAATCGCCGCCGCGGTCTCCTCGCCGCGGCGCGGGTCACGGGCGCCGACCAGGACGGTCACCTTCTGTGCGGCCAGCAGTTCGGCGGCCGCGCGGCCGATTCCCTTGTTCGCGCCGGTGATCAGGGCCACCTTCGGCTGTGACGTGTACTCGTTCATGGGTTGAATTTCCTTCGGTTCCGGGCATGTGATGTGTCGCGAGCGTCGCCGCCCTGTCCATGGAGACGCCGCTCCCGTGGATCCTGTGACGGTTTGAGCATGTGGTGTGCGTCACCTCTGTGTGGGTCAGGGCGCGGCGGCACACCTTGAAGGTCAGGCGGGATCTTGTCGTTCGAGCCCGGCCCTGGGCCGCGTTCTCGCCCCGGTCCGGCCGTCCGGAGCCGGCCAGGATGACGGCGACCCGGCTTGCCGGTACGTCGGGCTCCTCGGCGCACCTCAACGCCGTCAACCAGCGCACGGGGGACACCTGGCGCAGGTGGACGAGCACGTCGAACGCGTCGGGCAGGGAGGCGACGGCGAGATGTTCGGCCGCGTCCCTGGAAGGGTGGTAAACGCCGCTGATGACGCGTGCCTTCATCGGCCCCTCCCATCCGCCGTCACGCAGGTCGAGCCAGCGGGCGGGCTGGTCGGTGGCGCCGAGGCGGGCGTCGAGCCAGTCGGAGGCCGGTTCCGGGACCGTGACGGCGCCGAGGTCGCCGTGGTGGAAGCCGAGGTCCGCCGACCTTGGCATACGGCCGGATGCGAAAGGAACCATGGCGATCCCCGACGGCGGCCTGGACCGGCTGAGGACTTACCCGATCAAGAACGAGATGTACGTCCTGGCCGCGATCAGGTAGGGGTGCCGTGCTTTACGGCACCCCCATCATCGGACCGGAAATCACCTGTAGAGAACGTCCGTTTCGGCGCGGTTCAGGGTGAGGGACTTGGATGGTCGGCCCTTCTTGCCCTGGTGGATCTGACACAGTAGGACCACATTGCGCTTCACCTTGTCGCGAGCCTGAGCGCGAGAGACTGGTGCGGCGTTGACTGCGTTCAGGTGAGGCCCACCCCCAGAGAATCAGGCGGAGGGCAAGACCGTTGGATTTCACGATCTGCGAGTTCCTCGGGCATGTCTGCGACGACAATGCTTCGTCGTTCGACTGGGGCGAAGAGATGCAGGTGGCGGCGCATGCTCACCTGCTGAACCGCTGGCTGGACGAGGACGCGGCCGAAGATCCGGCAAACGCCGCGCGCCTTGTGGTGGACGTCCGGGACCATGAAGGCCCGCTGCTTGCCGCCTCCTTGCTGGAGTGCGGGATTCTCCCCCTCCTGTCGCCGGACGGACCGATGCGCGAGCCGTTAGCCTGTGAGCCGGTCGGCATCCAGGACGCTGTCATGGCCGTCCGGCAGGCTCTGTTTCGCGTTGGGCCATCGCGACGCCTGGAACTGCTCTCCGTCGCGCTCGACAGAGCCATCCTCGATTGGGCGGATGAGGCGGTCCTGGTGGCGGTCACCGACCCTGCCACCGGAGAGGTCGTCCGGGACGAGACTCATGTCGTTCTCGCGTTCTGCTCCAGGCTGATCCGCATCAGCGTCAGTCGCGTGGCCGGTCGACGGGTCGACCGGGACCCGGCTTGCTCGTTCGCCGGACATTGGTGCGCGGCCCATGCTCCCCTGCTGGACGCCGGTCTCGCGCTCGCCGAGATACGACTGCGTGCCGTCTGCGCCGGAACGATTCTGCGGCCCCGCTGAACCTTGCCGGGCACGCCGCGTTCCGGGTGGGCCTGGCCGAGCACGAGCTGCCGCCCGCCCCCGATCTGATCGCCGTCCGCCAGTGGTGGAGCGGCACCGAATGGTGCCGACGCTATGAAGAGGAGTATCTGGAGGACGAGTACCCCGTGCCCGACGACCCGCAGGCCCAGGAATACGATCTTGATGAGATCTTCCCTGTGGCGGAAGGCGATCCACTCGAACTGGGCGATCCGGCGCAAGGCCTTGAGCCGACAGGATGGATTCCGGGCGAAGGGATGAAGCCCCTAACGGCGGCGGGATTCCTCGCCGAGGTCGAAGCGTTCGCTGTCGCCTGCCGGGAGGAAGCCGCCGGGCACGAGGAGGACGAGCTCGTCTCCTTTCTGCTGGACGAGCTCCTCCACGAGCCCGTCCGGTACGTGGGCGGTCCGCAGCGCCGCCTGCTGGTGTGGGCTGACGCCGAGGACGACGGCCGCTTCTGGCGGACGGAGGAAGGCGGCCTCGAACGGTACGGCGAAGCGCGCAGGGTCCTGGTCGTGGGGCCGAGCCGGGCACTGTACCTGGTGTTCAAGGAGGAGAAGAACTGCTGAATGTGCATCCGACACATTCAGCGGATGCGTGTTCCGGCCCGGTGCCGTCCTGCTCGTCGGCCGTCCGTGGCGGCTCGGCGGCCCCCTCGACCGTCGGGCGGCAGCCTAGCTCTTCGAGTCCGGCTTCCAGTCCTGGACCAGGAGCCCGAGCAGCACCTCGTCCAGAAACTTGCCCATCACCCACGCCGAGGAGCGCAGCACGCCCTCGCGGACGAAGCCGTTGCGCTCGGCGGAGCGCAGCATCGCGGCGTTGTCGGACAGCGTCTCGATCTGCAGCCGGTGCAGGCCGCGCACGACGAAGCCGTAGTGGCACAGCACCGCGACCACGTCGGTGCCGTAGCCACGGCCGCGGGAGGAGGACAGCAGCCCGAGCCCGATGTGCGCGGACCGGTTGTGGTTGTCGATGCCCCACAGCACCGCGGTGCCGACCAGCGTGCCGCCGTCCAGCTCCACCACGGAGAACGGGACGTGTCCCTGCTCCGTGTCGTCCACCAGGAGCGGCGAGTTCTTCGAGCCGGGCGTGATCGGCCGCCACGGCTGGGCTTGGGCTCGCGAGTGGGTGACCACGTCGTCGTAGAGGTCGGACTGCAGGATCGGGATGTCGTCCTCGTGCCGGGCCCTGAGCCCGACTTTGCTCCCCTTCAGCATGCAAGCTTCCTAACCGATCGGGCAGCGCGGTGCTGCTCTTCCGTCCCAGGTCGGACCGGTTCGTGGACACCCCGGTGTGGCGTTGGAACGCGCCCGCGGACGCACGCCCTCCGCCTGGCGCCACTCCTCATGATCGATTGTAGGGTGAGGCGTTCGCTCTGACGGGCCCTGCCCGGGCCGCCGGCGGGGCCGCCGCGCGCCGCTGAACAGGTGCCTGACTGCCGTCCTGCGGAAAGCTGAAGGAGCAATGCGTGAACACCGGACAGCCGCCGACTGTCGACCTGCGCGAGCACTACCGGCGACTCCGCTCCAGCCAGCCATGGCTCGACGTGGCCATGTGCTGGACCGTAGTGGTCCCAGACAGCGGACAAACGCTCCCTCTGAACCAGCTCGCCGCCCGGCTCAGCGGAACTGCGCCGCACCGGCTCCATGAGCCGGCGGTGCCCAGAGCTGTCATGATCCCCTACGAGACCGACAATCCCGTGTTCGCCGATTGGTGCGGGTCCGCCGCCATGCTCCTGGAGGGGGACTACCTCGGATCAACCCCCGCCGTGCTCCGGCGACTCAGTCAGGAAGCTCGGGTCTACAGCGCCTGGTGGAACGTCAACGCCCACAACCGGCTGAGCTTCGCGACCGGAGGCGAGCTCATCCTGACGATCGACGCGTTCGGTCCCGGGCGCCCGGAAGACCATGCCGGCATCGGCCAATGGCCGCAACTGCAGGCGATGACGGACTTCTTTGTCGAGTACGAGAAACGCGACGAGGACTACGACTGGCAAGCCGCCATGCTCGCGGTCATCGACCTGACCACAGGAGCAAGGCTGACCAGCGAGTGGCTGGAGCAAGCACATCCGTACATAACGGTTCGCATGCCCGACGCAGCGCGCTGAACCCTCGGAGCTCGCCCGGGAAACGATCACGACGATCTCGGGGAAGACGTCCCACCGCATGGCCGTTCTTGGGACGGCCGGACTGCGGTCGACGGGATCCCGTCCGCGGCAAGGTCAGACGTCGGCTCCGGCGTTCGCGTGGCGGCCTCCGGAGTGGAAACCGTGCCAGTCCAGGCACAGGACGGTGGCGTCGTCTTTCACGTAGCCGTTGCAGGCGTCGTTGACCGCGGCGATCAGAGCGCGCACGGCCTCGCGCGGGTGCTCCGCTGCGGTATCACGGATGAGGCCGGGAAGGTCGACCGACTCCGCTTGGCGGTCTTGCATGCCGTCGGTGTAGAGCACGAGGCGGTCACCGGGGCGCAGGTCGAAGTCCTGCACCTGGTACGAGCCCTGCCCTGGGAAGCCGAAGGGCAGGTTCACGGCGAGTTGCAGAACCTCGACCATGCCGTCGCGCAGCAGCAGTGGCCAGGGATGGCCGGCGTTGACGAGCTGGGCGCTGGATCCGTCCAGGGCGATGCGCAGCAGCTGGCCGGTGGCGAAGGTCCCTCGCCCGTGGTCGAGGAGGGCCTGGTGGGTCTGACGGGCCTGCTCGGCGAGATCCGCCCCGGCGCGGCGGGCGCCGCGGGAGGCGTTGACCAGGAGGGTGGCCATGAGCGAGGCGTCGACGTCGTGGCCCATGGCGTCGGTGATGGACAGGTGCACGGTGTCGTGGTCGAGGCTGTAGTCGTAGGTGTCACCGGCGATGTCGGAGGTCGGGACCAGGGCGCCGGCGAGGGCGAACTGGGCCGCCTCGCAGGAAGCGGCTGAGGGCAGGAGCTGGCGCTGGATCTCTGCGGCCAGGCTGACCGAGGTGGTGCGATTGCCCCAGTAGTAGAGGTCGGTGAAGCGGCGGTCGGCCACGATGATGTACGCCAACGCGTGCGCAGCCTCTTCGACCTGCTCCAGCACGTCCTGGGTGACCTCGGGGAGGAACAGCTCCAGGACCCCGATGGTGTCGCCGCGGTTGGTGACGGGGGCGAGGACCCGCTGTCCTTGCTCCTCCTGTGGCGCCTGTACCAGCTTCTGGGTGCGCAAGACCTCGTCGTAGACGCTGCTGCCGGCGAGGGCCACCTGTTCGGCGTGGCGCTCCTGGTGCGTAGCCGCCTGCTCGTTGACCCGCAGCAGGCGTCGGCCGACGACGTCGACGAACAGGAAAGACACGTATCGCGCGTCGAACCGCTCACGCAGATCACGTGCCACGACATCGAGGGAGCCGACCGGTGCGGCATCCTCCGCCGCCGCCAGCACCTCCGCCAATCCGATCCGAGTCGCCGCCATATCAGCCTCCAAAGTAAGGTGCCCTCCTTCCCGCGACACGAAGCGGCACCCACTGTGACACAACAGTGCCACGGGTTTCCGAGTCGCGTTCGTGTGGGTTCGGGCCTGCGGGTCGGGTGCCGTGGAATGCTCGGGTGATGTCAGACGGCAGCGCCCCGGAAGGAACGAGGCGATGACTCTCGACGCAGGCGCAGCGTCGCCGACGGCACGACTGAGGGCCGTTCTTGAGACGGCTGGATGAAGCTGGGGATCATCGAATCTGCTGTCGGCATCGCGCTCTCAGGGTCAAGGGTCAGGGGACCAGTGGCGGGTCCAAGGGGGTGGCCAGGGAGAAACCCGATGGGCGATGACGGACCTCTCCGGCACGCTGCTGATCATGAGTGATCATGCGGTCCTCCTTGAGGGAGTGACCAAGACATATGGGAGAGGTGCCACCGAGGTGGCGGCGCTCGGCCAGGTCAGCATCGGGTTCCCGCGCGGCAGTTTCACGGCCGTGATGGGCCCGTCGGGATCAGGGAAGAGCACGCTGCTGCAGTGCGCGTCGGGGCTGGACCGGCCGGACTCGGGCGCGGTGCGCATCGCCGGGCAGGACATCACCCGCCTGGGGGAGAGGGAACTGGCGGTGCTGCGCCGCGACCGGATCGGCATCGTCTTCCAGGCGTTCAACCTGGTGCCGTCGCTGACCGCGTGGCAGAACGTGATCCTGCCCAGCAGGCTGGCCAGGCGGCGGCCCGAATCCGCACGCGTGCGGGAGTTGCTGCACCGGGTCGGGCTGGCGGGGCGGGAGGGGCATCGCCCGGCGCAGCTGTCCGGGGGCCAGCAGCAGCGGGTGGCGATCGCCCGCGCCCTGCTGGGCAGGCCGGAGGTGCTGTTCGCCGACGAGCCGACGGGGGCGCTGGACCGCCGCACCGGGCACGAGGTGCTGGCATTGCTGAGGGAGGCGGTCGATGGGTTCGGCCAGACGGTGGTGATGGTCACCCACGATCCGGAGGCGGCGGCCCGGGCGGACAGCGTGCTGTTCCTGACCGACGGGCGGATCGTCGACGTCCTGGACAAGCCCTCGGCCGACCAGATCAGCATGCGGCTGGGCGGCCGCCGGTGACACTCGTCCTCGCCTGGAACAACGTCCGGACCAATCGGATGGGCTTCGCCGCTTCGTTCGCGGCGGTGGTCTTGGCGTGATGCTGGTGGCCGGCAGCGGCATGGTGGTCGCCGGCGCCGGAGCGCATGACGAGTCGAACGGCGTCGTGGGGTTGCTGGTGCTGTCGGCCGCGGTGTCGGGGTTCGTGTCGGTCTTCGTGGTCGCGGGCGTGCTCAGCCTGCACGTGCTGCGCCAGCGCAGGACCTGGGCGCTGCTGCGGTCGGTCGGCATGACGCCGCGGCAGGTGAGCCGGCTCATCACGGCGGAGGCGCTGGTGGTGGCCGTGCTGGCGAGCGCGGCGGGCTGCGTGCTGGCCGTCCCGTACGCCGCGGCGATGGCGGCGTTCATGCGGATGACCGGGTTGGCGCCGGCGGGCGTCCCGGTGGAGATCACGACGGGGCCGTTCATCCTGGCGCTGGTGGTCGGGTTGGCGGTGACGCTGTTGGCGGCCCGGGCCGCGGCACGCAAGGCGGTAGGCGTGGGACCGCTGGAGGTGCTGCGGGAGAGCGCGGCGCAGGGGCTGCTGCTGTCCTGGCCCAGGGCGGTCTTCGGAGGGGTGGCGCTGGCCGGGGGCATCGTGCTGTTGTACCTGGTGCCGCAGGTGAAGGCGACGGCTGCGGTGCCGACCGGGCTGGGGGCGACGATGGCGCTCTGCGCAGGCGCATCGGCGGTGGGCCCGGTCGCGCTGCGAGGGATGGGCTGGCTGCTCGGGGCCGCAGCGGCCCGGTTCGACCCAGGCGCCGGGATGCTGGCCGGGTCCTCGCTGGTCACCCAGCCACGCCGGGCGATGGCGGCCGCGTCCCCGGTGATGCTGACCATCGCGCTCGCCTGCACCTTCTTGTTCGCCGTGGCGACCACCGACGCGGCGACGGGCGTCACGCGCACGGGGCCGGCGGCGTGGGCGGCCCCGATGCTGGTGGGATCGGCAGTGGCTTACACCGTGATCTCGGTGCTCAACGCGACGGCCATGACGATGGCCGAGCGGACCGAGGAGATCCGGCTGCTGCGCACCCTGGGGACCAAGCCGCAGCAGCTCACCAGGATGGTGTGCTGGGAGACGTTGACCGTGACGTGCGCCGGGACGCTGCTCGGAACGGGCATCGCCGCCGCGTCCCTCACCGCGCTCGGCAAGGCCGCGACCGGCCGGTCGTGGTTCGCCTACTCGGTGCCGCAGTACGCAGGGCTGGTGCTGGTCTGCGTCGTGAGCGGCCTGGCCGGAGCACTGGCCTCCACGCGGAAGGCGCGGCACGGGTCGCTTCAGTCCGATGACTGAACCGCGCCAAGCTCGAACGCCTGGTCGGTCAGCGCATCCTGGGGGAGACCTAACCAGGCTTTCGCTCAGGCGGGCACGGGCTCCTGGTCGGCATCGTCGAAGGGGGGATAGCTCTCGCCGGCCATGCGATCGGCCGCGGCGATGTAGTCGGCAAGGGCGTCGCGGGATCGAGCGAGCCTGTCCATCTGATCGTCCAGTCGCCGCAGCCGTGACCGCATCGCGGCCAGCAGCTCGGGACATCCGAGTAGCTCCGGGGCCTCTCCGACCGCACAAGGCAGCAGGTACGCGATGTCCTCGGAGGACAGACCCGCACCGAGCAGGTGCCGGATCTGCTTCACCCGCAGCACGGCGTCTTCGTTGTACTCGCGGTAACCGTTCGCGCCGCGGTCCGCCTCCAGCAGGCCCTGGGCTTCGTAGTAGCGCAACTGATGGGCGTTCACGCCCGTCCGGCGACTCAGTTCCCCGATCAGCATCGAACCTCACTTGACCTTCATACCGGTATCAACGTTGACGATGCTGCCATGGACAGCAGAACCGGTACACCCGTGACAGTCATCGGACTCGGACTGATGGGCCGCGCGCTCGCCGGCGCGTTCCTGAAAGCCGGGCATCCCACAACCGTGTGGAACCGCACCACCTCCAAGGCCGACCAGCTGCTGGCCGAGGGTGCACGGCCGGCCCCAACGGTCCGCGACGCGCTTGAGGCGAGTTCTCTGACGATCATCTGCGTCACCGATTACCAGGCCATGTACGAACTGCTCGGCACGAGCGATGTCGAGCCGGACGGCAAGATGTTGATCAACTTGACCTCGGGCGACTCGGCCCAGGCCCGGGAAGCCGCTCGATGGGCCGAGCAACGCGGCGCCCGTTACCTGGACGGCGCCATCATGGCCATCCCGCCCGCGATCGGAACCGCCGAAGCTGTGATTCTGCACAGCGGGCCGCAGCCGGACTTCGAGGAGCACCGGTCGACGCTCGACGCGCTCGGCACCGTCACCTACCTTGGTGCGGACCATGGGCTGGCGTCTCTGTACGACGTGGCCGGCCTCGCCATGATGTGGAGCGTCCTGAACGCCTGGCTCCAGGGCACCGCTCTGCTCAGGACCGCCGGTGTGGACGCCGCGACGTTCGCGCCGTTCGCGCGGCAGATCGCTGCCGGCGTCGCCGAATGGCTGCCTGGGTACGCCGAGCAGATCGACAGCGGCTCCTTCCCGGCCGAGGTGTCGGCCCTGGAGACCGACGCGCGGGCGATGGCACACCTGATCCAGGAGAGCGAGGCGGTGGGCGTCAACGCCGAACTGCCGAAGCTGATCAAGGCGATGGCCGACCGCTCGATCGCCGCCGGACACGGTGGGGAGCAGTATCCCGTGCTGATCGAAGAATTCAGCAGACCTCGCAACGACTGACCGATCCCGGTACTGGGATCTGGGGTCTGGTCGTTTCACTGCAGGGGTCGTGCCGGCTCGTCAGCTGATGAAAGTTTCACGGAAGTGCACGTTCATGCCTGCGAGTTCGGCCCTGTGGTGCACCTGACGTGCTGCTGGAACGGTCCCCCGAAGCGGGCGGCGTTGACAGGTCCGGCAGGGCTGGAGAACCTGCATGGGAGCGCTCCCAATCCTGGCTTCGTTTCTGAGAAAGGGCAGTGGATCTGTTGAAGAAGCATCAGGACCTCTTCCTGGCCCTGTACCGGTCGGTGATCGGACTGCTGTTCGCCTGCCATGGCGCGGCCACCCTCTTCGACGTGCTGGGAGGGCCGGAGGGTCAGGCACCCGGCTTCGGACAATGGCCCGGATGGTGGGCCGCCGTCATCGAGCTGGTCGGCGGCGCCCTCGTCCTGCTCGGGCTGGCCGCCCGCGCCGCCGCCGTCATCTGCTCGGGCACCATGGCCTACGCCTACTTCATCGTCCACCAGCCGCAGGCGTTGTTCCCGATCGAGAACGGCGGTGAGAAGGCCGCGCTCTTCTGCTGGGGTTTCCTGCTCGTCGCCGTCCTCGGACCCGGCCGCTGGGCACTGTCCGCACTGCTCACGCCGTCGCGAGCCCTCGCAGAAGACCGGAGGTGAGTGTCTGGGCGCCCTGTGCCTGAACGGCCGAGGATGATCAGTCGGCCCGGCGGAAGGCCGCGCGGTAGTCCCTCGGACGTCGTCCGGCGTGCTTGGCGAAGAGGGCGGCGAACGTGCTGGGGTCCCTGTACCCGACCGCGGCGGAGATGCTGGCGACGGTGCGGTTCGTGGTCTCAAGGAGATGGCGGGCGCGGCGGACGCGCGACGACTGCAGGTACTCCAGCGGGCTCTGGCCGGTCTCCTCCGCGAAGCGCCGCAGCAGTGTCCGAGTGCTGACCTTGAACGTGTCCGACAACGCTGCGAGGTCGTATCGCGCGGCGAGGTCCTGGTCGAGCCGTCGCATGACCTGGTGGGAGAACGCGTTCCCGGGCTGCGGAAGAAGTCGCGCGTCCACGTACGGAGTCTGGGACGATCGCGCATCGTCGACGAGCGCCACCCGCGCGGTGGTCCGTGCCACGCCGGCACCGCTGTGCCGGCGGATCAGATCCAGCGCGAAGTCGTACATGGCACTGAAGGCCGCCGTCGTCGTCACCCCCGTGTCGGTGACGACCAGACACTCGGGTCGGACGTCAGCGTCCGGGCAGCGTCGAGCCAGTTCGTCCGCGAGAAGCCAGGCTGTCGTGGCCCGGCGTCGGTCGAGGAGTCCGGCCTCGGCGAGCAGAAACGCACCGACACAGATCGAGACGACGACGGTGCCCGCAGCAGCGTGTGAGCGGATCGCCGCGATCTCCGGGGCCAGGGGTGCGAGCTTCGCGTCCACATCCAGGCTGGGCAGGAGCTCGAACCCGGGCACGACCAGGACATCCACCTCGCGCAGCGGAGCGACGTCCAATGCCGCACCGCCCGATGCGGCGACACGACGACGAGGCGAAACGATCGACACCTCGTATCCGGGGCCGCCCGGTCCGGCGACGTGCGTGGCCATCGTCAGGAGGTCGGGTACGCCGAACACCTCGGACGCGAAGCAGCCTGGATAGGCCAGGACACCAACCCGGAGCGCGCTCACGCTCGCCTCCTCACCACCGCCAACGGCGAGATTACCCGCATACATGGCGATCCGGCCTCTCGCCCTGTGCGGGGCATCGGTCCACGCTGTGACCATGAGCGCTCCCAGCGGACGACTTGACGACATGATCACGGACTTCTCCCGCCGGCTCGTGGACGTGGAGGGGGTGGTGAAGACGGTTTACGTCGCGGGCTCCGGGCCGGCCGTCGTGTTGATGCCGGAGATGCCCGGCATCAGTCCTGACGTCCTTCGACTGGCGCGGTGGGTGCGGGATGCGGGCTTCACCGTCCATGTCCCCTCACTCTTCGGCGTCGACGGCGCCTATCCCACGGTCGAGGGTGGTACGGAGGTCGTCCGGCGCGCGTGTGTCAGTGCCGAGTTCCGAGCGTTCGCCGGGGGCGGCACCAGCCCGGTCACGGCATGGCTGCGTGGGCTCGCGCGCCAGGCCCATGCCGAATGCGGCGGCCCGGGAGTCGGGACGATCGGGCTGTGCTTCACCGGGAACTTCGCCCTGACCATGGCGCTTGAGCCGGCTGTCATCGCGCCAGTGGTCAACCACCCGTCGCTGCCGCTGGACGACCCTGCCGGACTCGAGATCAGCGACGAGGACGCGCGCGCGGTCCGAGACCGCGTCGCGCGCGACGGGCTGAAGGTTCTCGCCTACCGCTTCGACGACGACCGCTGGTGCACCGGCCGGCGCTTCGCCGCCTACCGGGCACTCCTCGGCGACGCCTTCGACGGCCGTGTCCTTCCGGGCAGCTCCGCGAACACCAGCCCGCCACCGTTCTTCGGCGACGTGGTCGAGACCCCCCACAGCGTGGTCACCGCCCACCTCGTCGACGAGGACGGACATCCCACGCTGAAGGCCAGGGACGAGATCATCGCTTTCCTCGCCGACCGCTTGATCCCGTCCGGACACTCCGCGACGACATCCGGCTGAGCGCAAGGCACTCCGGGAAGCGATCTTCCCGGCCTTCTCTCAAGCAGGTGCGCCGTCTGAACGGAAACTGTAGGCGCGCTCGACGCGGGCGATCTGGATGTCGTAGTACTCGTACCAGCGCTCGCGTCCGAGTCGTTGCGCCTCCAGGTGCTCGACATCGGCCTTCCAGCCGGCGATCGATTCGGCGTCGGCGTAGTAGATCACCGTCAGCTCGTGGCCATCGGCTCTGGCGACGGACTCGCGGCCCAGGTAGCCCGGCCACTTGGTGCCGAGCTCGACCATCCGGGCCGCCATCTCGTCATATCCCTCCAGGCCCGTGTCCTTCAGCTTCTGGGTGATGATCACCGCATAGTAGGGAGGTGTAATCGGCGTCATGTGCTCATGCTACTGACACCTTTCCTGATCGCCGCTTGCACCGGCATGTTTTGCGCCAAGGCCGTGCCGTGCCGGTCCTGTCAATACCCGCTGCGGCGAGGGGCGGCGGTCGGGCGGCGGGAGAGGTTGGTCCGGCCCGTGGGCTTGAGGTCGCGCGCCGGGTGTTCGTGCTGGTGCGGCGACCGGGGCAGGTGGTCGGTCTTGGCCTGGTTGATCGCGGCTGGGAGTTTGATATGCATGGTTCCTCCTTGTGGTTCTAGGCCCTGGTGAGCCAGGTGACCTGGGCGCCGTTGTCGAAGGACTCGCGTCGGGTGGGGGCGAACAGGGTGGGGCGGAACTGTCCGGAGAACATGGGGATGCCCGTGCCCGCCACCACGGGGTAGCTCTTGAGGATGATCTCGTCGATCTCCGGGAGCAGGGCGGCGGCGAGCTTGCCGCCGCCGCAGAGGTAGATGTCCAGGCCGGTGTCCTCCGCCTTCAGTCGCCGGACGAGCTCGATCGGGTCGCCGGTCTCCACCTGCACCGTCGGGTCGTCGATCTGCAAG
This sequence comes from Nonomuraea sp. NPDC005501, assembly GCF_040605905.1. Taxonomy (NCBI): domain Bacteria; kingdom Bacillati; phylum Actinomycetota; class Actinomycetes; order Streptosporangiales; family Streptosporangiaceae; genus Nonomuraea; species Nonomuraea sp. NPDC005501. The sequence goes on from NZ_JBEXDT010000004.1 coordinate 118,374, forward strand.
GTTCGGGAGACGACGTACTGGCGCAGGTGGGAGTACGGGCTGGTGGTGGGGACGTTCAGGGCCGGCTCGTAGGTGCCGCGGCCCATCACCAGGGTGTCGAAGACCTTGTTGGGCACGCCGTCGAGACCGACGAGCTTGCGGATGTGGGTGGGGAGCGTCTCGGGATAACGGGCGTTGATCCAGGCGGCCATCTGGTCCGACAACGGGTAGAAGTCGAACTCGGCGTTGGGGCCCGCGATGTAGCCGTCGAGAGACACAGCGATGTAGTACACAAGCTTTCGCATACCCGATCAACTCCATATGTAGTACTCTGAACGAAGTGATCAGAACGTAGTACTACACATGGAGTGGTGTCAAGTGCGGACGAATCCTGCGCGGCGGCTGGCGCTGATCGACGCGGCCATCGAGGTGCTGGCCAGGGAGGGAGCGCGAGGGCTGACCTTCCGGGCCGTCGATGCGGAGGCCGCCGTCCCCGCGGGTACGGCCTCCAACTACTTCGCCAACCGCGACGACCTGTTCACCCAGGTCGGTGGGCGCATCTACGAGCGGTTGCTGCCCGACGAGGCCACGATCGCCCGGCACCAGGAGGGCGTGCAGGACGAAACCCGCTATGCCGAGCTCATGCACGAGCTGGTGGATCGGGTCGCCGCCTTCAACTCCGGCTACCTGGCGCTCCTCGAGCTACGGCTGGAGTCCACTCGGCGCCCTGAGCTGCGCGCCGTGCTGACCAAGCGCATCCGCGAGGACATCGACGCCAACATCGGCTACCACGCCGCCTCAGGTCTGCCCGGCGACTCGACCTCGGTGGTGCTCCTCTATCTCGCACTGAACTGGCTCATCGTGGAGCGGCTGACACTGCCCGACATCTTCACCCAGCAGGAGATCCACGAGCTGGTGGACGCCGCCGTGCGAAGATCGCTGAATGCCTGACCCCTTGTAGAGGTGGTGGCCGACGGTCCGGGGGCTCAGTCTCTGCGGACGGTTCTGAAGGCGGCGTCGACCAGGCCCACACGGTGTGCGACCACCGCCGCCTGGATGCGGTTGCGCAGTCCCAGCTTCTCCATCACCCCCGCCACGTGCGTCTTCACCGTCGTCACCCCGATGTGCAGCTCGTCGGCGATCTCGGCGTTCGACAACCCCGTCCCCAGCAATGCCAGCACGTCCAGCTCCCGCTCCGTCAACCCCGCCGGCGTGGGCAGGTCCGCGTGCGCCTGGGCGTCGAGCGCCCGTTCCACGACCCGGCGCAGAACGGACGGCGCCAGGAGCTGCTCTCCCGCCGCGGCCCGCCGTACGGCCTCCACCATTCGCTCGGCCTCGTCGTCCTTCAGCAGGAACCCGATCGCTCCCGCCCGCAGCGCCGCGTACACGTCGGCGTCCTCGGCGAAGGTGGTCAGGACGACGATCCTGGCCGCGGGACTGGATGACAGGACGCGCTTGATGGCTTCGAGCCCGTCGACCCTGGGCATGCGCAGGTCCATGAGGATGACGTCGGGCTTGTGCAGCTCTGCCAGCCGTACGGCCTTGGCCCCGTCATCCGCCTCGCCCACCACCTCCATGTCGCCGCTCGCCTGCAGCAGCATGCGCACGCCCGCCCGCACCAGAGCCTGGTCGTCGGCCACGACGACGCGGATCACGCCGTCTCCCTGGTGGGCAGCAGGACGGTCAGCAGCCAGCCGCCGTCCTCGTCGGGACCGGCGGAGAGGGTGCCGCCGAGCGCGCGGGCGCGTTCGCGCATGCCGCGCAGCCCCTGCCCGGAGGAGGGCAGGCTGCGCCAGGCGGTGGGCGGGGGACCGTTGCGCACCTCGACGGCCAGCCCGTCGGGGGCCGAGGTGAGGCTTACCCGCACCTTCGTGCCCGGGCCCGCGTGTTTGAGCACGTTCGTAAGACCTTCCTGGATGATCCTGGTGGCGGAGGCGCGGGCAACGAGAGGTGCCTGCTCCACTTCCGGGCCGACGTCGAGCTCGACGAGCAGCCCTGCCGCGGCCATGCGTTCCGCCGACTCGCGCACCACGTCGGCGGGATCGGCCGGGTCGGCAGGCGGGTCGGGCCGTTGGCCGGGATCGCGCAGCAGGTCGAGCAGGCCGCGCAGGTCTTCGAGCACCTGGTGGCCGGTGTCGCGGATGTCGGTGAGCGCCTGAGCGGAGGGCCCGGCGGGGTCGGCGTAGCGGGCGGCGCCGGCTCGCAGGGCCATGGCGCCGACGTGGTGGGCGACGATGTCGTGCACCTCGCGGGCGATGCTCTCTCGCTCGGCCAGCTGGTCGGCTCGCATCTGGGCCAGCGCCAGCCGCTGCGACTCGCGTACGCGCAGCCGTTCCGCCTCGCCTGCGGCCTGCCTGACCCGCAGGTAGCGGCCGATCGCCACGGGAGCGACGACGAGCGTCATCAGCACCACGACGCGCATCGGCTCGACCTCGGCGCCCGGCCCGACAATGCCGATGGCGACGGTGAAGAGGGCGACAGTGAGGACGGCGACGAGGTAGACGACGAGCGTCCAGAGCCAGGAGGCCACGCGCATGGCGAACACGCCGGCGGCGATGAGGACGAGCATGACGCAGGTGGCCGTCGCCGCCTCGAAGTACTGGTCGGCCAGCAGCATGAGGGCGACCTGCAGGACGAACACCAGCCCCGGCAGACGCCGCGCGACGCCGAGGGACAGGCCCGCGAGCACCACCAGCGATCCGACGACCCAGACGGGCAGGCCGGAGGCGTCCCACTCCGTCCAGGTGTTCAGCACGGTCAGGGCGACGCCGCCGCCGGCCAGCAGCACGTCGGGGGTGATGTCGCGCTCGGTGAGGCGCCCGGCCGGGCCGCGCAGGTAGGCGCCGATGAGGACGGGCACGACGGCGGCGCCGGCGGAGTACCACCACGAGTTGGCGGTGAAGGCGAGGCCGGGATCGGCGAGGTTGAAGCCGGTGGCCACGGCGCCGAGCGCGGCGGAGCAGAGGACGGCGAGCGGGCGCGCCTTGTAGGCGACGACGCCGAGGCAGGCCAGGAGGAGGATCTGCACGGTGTTGACGGTGAAGGCGCTGATCTGGTCGGTGAGGATGAGCAGCCCGGACAGGTAGCCGGCCACCGGTACCGGCCACTGCCGTACGAACCCCATGGGAACCCCGGCGAGTACGGAGAACCCGGCGCAGACCACCGCGGGCGCCGAGGAGGTGCCCCAGGTGTGCCAGGTGGTCATGACGTCGAAGCCGATGGCGGCCGCCACCAGCAGAACGTCCAGAGCCTGACCACGCCGTCGCATGCGTCAACGGTATCCAGGACGTCACGGAGATCGATCCTCCACAAGGAGGAAGCCGCCTCCTCCAACTGGCCGCAAGTCAGCGGAGCAGCGTGCCGGGTGAAGGGCGAGGCCCGCGGCGCGGAAGGCCAGGGGGACATGTCGGTAGTGCCGTTCGAGCGAGGCGCGCGACGAGCCGCCGTCGCCGCCGGACTCCATGGACCCGGACGGGGACCACTCGGTCGCCGTCCGGGACCACAGCTAGTTCCAGGCGCCGGGCACCTGGTACGGCACCTTGTCCTGGAGTTGCTCCTGGTCGAGAACATCGCCTCTCAGGGGCAGCAGAACGGTGACCTGCCGTCCCCAGGCGGAGTAGCGGGTGTCCGAGGCGACCCGGAGTGAGCCCTTGAGTGAGTGCAGGACCCCCTGGGCCGACACCCGCTGCACCAGCCCCGACGAGCTCAGCCGGAGGGTGTAGGAGACGGTGCCGACGGACTTGCTTCCGGCGTACGCACTGAAGCGCGAGGCGAAGGAGGGGGACGCCTTGGCCAGCTTGTCGGTCTTGATCGTCCCCTTGAGCACCCCGCCCTGCCAGGAGGTGCGGTGTGCCAGCAGCGCCTTGAGCGTGGCGGGCTCCAGGACCTCCAGCAGCAGATTGCTGGCCGGCAGGTCGGTATGCGGGTAACGCACCCAGCTCGTGTCCTGCGGCAACGCCTCGGCGAAGCGCGGGCCTGAGACGTAGTCGTCGTGGCCTGACGAGATCACCTGCAGAGGCATCTCCTCCAGGGCGGCGTCCTCCGCCATGCCGGACTTCTTCAGGCCGCTCATCGCCTTCTTGCTGAACTGCACACGCTGCGACGTATCCGAGGCGAGCTCGCCTCGCGGGCCGAACCCGACCGTGCCGTCCACGTACGAGGTGTAGAACACGCCGCTACCGTGATCGACCTTCGCGGTGGACACGATGTTCACGCCCATGCCGCGTGTCCATACGGCTTGGAGGGCTTTCGCCGGGTCGGTCCCGGCTGCTGCCTGCGCGGGGGTGGCGGTCAACTGCGCCAGGCCCGCGATCAGGGCCACGCCCACGACGGTCCGCTTCATGACGATTCCTTGAGATAGTGCGGAAAGACGCACTAATCATGTGCACAAAAGATCGACTGTCAAGCCGAATCGGTCGTGGCAGGTGGAACGCCGCGTACCACCCGTTCACGCTCCGGGCCGCCTGAGCGGAGCGCCATCCTCGTGCGCAGTCGCCAGGGTCGCCGCCATGAGCGCTCCTGACACTTCTCGCCACCCCTGCCCCGACCTCCTTGGACGTGTAAAGCGTGGTATTTCGCGCCCTGGTTGCCGGGCGCTCAGCGCTTTCGTTCCTTCTGGGATCTCATGAAGGACGAGTTCGACAGGTTCGAGAGGTACCACTCGTAGTCTGCTCGACGGCAACCACGTCCATGCGACTGGCGCGCGTGGGAGGACACGCAGCTGTGCGGGTGTAGGGGGGGCTGAGAGGGCGTGTTAGCGCGGCGTCAGGGCCGCGTCAGTGGCGGCGTCCATCGTCGTACGTGCACGCCAGGACGTACGGGAGAACGTACGAGATCTCGAACGCGAGAACCCCGGCGTGGAACAGCCCGAGCAGCGAAAGGGAAATCACATGTCGCAGGAGCAGCTGTCCGATTTCGTCGAGATGACGGCCAAGGAGTTCGGCATCCCGGGGGTTGCCGTCGGGGTGCTGGCCGGTGGTCAGGAGTTCTTCGCCTCGCACGGCGTGACGAGCCTCCACAACCCGTTGCCGGTCGATGACAGGACGCTCTTCCCCTTGGCCTCGGTGACCAAGACCTTCACGGCGACCGCGCTGATGCGCCTGGTCTCGGAAGGGAAGGTGGAGTTGGACGCTCCGGTGCGCCGCTACGTGCCCGAGCTCATGCTCGCCGATGCGGGCGCCGCCGCCGAGATCACCGTGTTGAACCTGCTCAACCACACCGCCGGGCTGGACTGGAACCTGATCGACACCGAGAACGGCGACGGTTCCCTGGCCGCGTTCGTGGCGAAGATGGCCGAGCTGCCGGTGATCGCGCCGCCCGGCACCCGGGCCTCCTACAGCCAGGCCGGCTACAACCTGGCCGGGCGGGTCATCGAGAAGGTCACCGGCCTGCCGTTCGAGAAGGCCGTGGCCTCGCTGGTCCTGGAGCCGGCGGGGCTGTCGAACACCTTCTTCGATCTGGACGAGGTCATGGTCCGGCGGTTCGCCGTGGGCCACAACCGCGGCGAGGACGGCACGATGCGCCTGGCCCGGCCGTGGACGTCGTTCCCGGCCGGCTCGCACGGCAACAACCCCGGCGGCGGCATCGCGTCATCGGTGAGCGACCTGCTGCGCTGGGCCCGGTTCCACCTGGGCAGCGGTGACGGCGTCCTGCCGGCCGAGATGCTGCACCGCATGCGGGAGCAGACGGTCGAGCTGCGGGCCAGCACGCTCGGCGACGGCTTCGGCATCTGCTGGTTCCTGCGCGAGGTGGACGGAGTGCGCACGATCGGGCACGGCGGATCGGGCAACGGCCAGTTCGCCGAGCTGCTCATCGTGCCCGGACATGACCTCGCCGTCGTCTCCCTGGCCAACGCCGGCCCGGACGGGTACCCCTTCAACCAGGCCGTCGTCCGCTGGGCGCTGGAGCACTATCTCGGCGTGGTCGACCGGGACCCCGAGCCGATCCCGTACGACCAGGCGCGGGCGCGGGAGGTCGCCGGCCACTACGAGATCGACGCCATGAACCTCGACATCGCCACCGACGGATCCCGGCTCACCCTTGAGGTCGGGATCAAGCCGGAGATCCGCCAGGCGTCGGAGGCCGACATGCCCCCGGACTACGTGCCGGCCGGCATCGGGTTCCTGCCCGGGGACGGCGACGAGTACATCGTCACCGAGGGCGGGCTGAAGGGGCAGCGTGGCTTCTTCACCCGCGACGACAGCGGCGCGGTCGTGGGCGTCGACCTCGCCGGCCGGCTGTTCGGCAGGGTCACGGCCACCTCCTGAGCGGCGGACCGTCCGGGGCACGACCTCGGTCCCACGAGCGAGCACTGCGGGCCGGGCCGGTACGGCGGGGTACCGGCCCGGCCCGGCGAGCACGATGGGCGGGTCTGCTACGGCGTTGCCGTCCTGCCGCCGAAGGTCACGACCAGGCGGCCGTCCGCGGCGAACGACCAGCTCAGGGCGCCGGTGTAGGAGGAGCACCGGGACCCGTTCGAGCCGTTCCAGAACTGGTTCGAGCTGTCGGCGTCGCCGATGATCCGGTCGTTGCTGCCGCTGCCGCTGCGGCAGGAGACGTTGTCGCGGAACACCGAGGTGCCGCCGTCGAACGAGTAGTTGCGCTCGGTGTTGTCGATGCTGACGTTGCTCGATATGGACATCGTGCCCAGGTTGCGGTTGTAGGTGAAGCCGTGCTTGCCGTTGTGGTAGGCGATGTTGCGCCGGATGACGTGGTTGACCGCGATGTCCTCGCCGCCGAGCTTGTAGCCGTTGCGGTCGCCGTTGCCGGCCTGGCTGCCGTCGCTGAGGGTGCCGTTGTCGTAGGAGAGGGAGTCCTCGATGGTCACGGGGCCGATGGGGCCGGTGTCCGTCTTGGTGTAGAGGTCCCAGCCGTCGTCGATGTTGTTGTGGGACACGGCGTAGCGGAAGACGTTGCCGGAGCCGACCGTGAGCTTCGCGGCGAAGCCGTCGGCGTCCTCGCCGTCGGAGTCGGCGTTGTCGTGCGACTCCGCGCTCAGCACGAGGTTGTTGGACGGCCACTGGTCGCGGGGGGTGTCGGAGACGATCCGCGAGAGCTGCAGCCCTGTGTCACGGTTGAACCGCGTCACCGTGCGCTCGAAGATGTTGTTGCTGCCGCCGACGAAGATGCCGTTGTCGCCGGCACGCTCGACGACGATGCCGTAGACGTGCCAGAACGACCCGTTCACGGCGAGCCCGCGGTTGGCCGGGTCCTCGCTCTGCGCCGCGAAGTTCAGCACCGGAGTCTCGCCCGGGTAGGCGGACAGCTTCTTGCGGGCGCTGGAGGTGCCGTTGTTGCCCGGCGCGATGGTGACGGTCTGCGAGAAGGGATAGGTCCCGCCGCGCATGTAGATCGTCCCGCCGGGGACGATGCGGGTGATCGCCGAGGTGAGGGTCGTCGGGTCCGACTGCGTCCCGGTCGCGGAGTCCTTGCCGCTCGGCGCCACGTACAGCGTGCCGCCCGGCGGGGGTGTCGTGCCGCCCGCGTCGACGTCGATGTAGTCGATGTTGGGCAGGCCGTTCGAGGTGGTCGGGTTGAACCGGATGGTGTTGCTGCCCGAGTTGACCGGCACGGTGAGCGTCTTGGTGACCCAGGTGTTCCACGCGCCGGTGGTCTCGAAGGAGACGCTCTGGACGGTCGAGCCGTTGACGATGAGGCCGGCGGACCGGGTGCTCGTCGTCCCGTTGGCGAACCGCAGGCCCAGCGTCGCCGTCCCGGCCGCGCCGGCGTTGGCGGTGAACTGGGCGTAGGCGCCGGTGGCGTTGGTGCCGTTGCAGAAGCCGCTGCCCGAGTACCCGGACCAGTTGCTGTCGATGGTGCCGGTGCAGACCGCGGGCGAGCTCTCCGCCTCGTACCTCGTCGGCGCGGCGTGCGCGGCGGTCTGTGACAGTGCGACGAACGCGCCCGCCAACAGGCTGGCGCACGCGAGGACGGCTTTCAGGCGCATCATGCTGCTCCCATGGTGTTCGGTACGGCGGCGCGGGCGCGGGTTCCGGCGCCGGCCGTCTGTGTCCTTGGCCGGGCAAAGCATGGAGACATCGATGAAACCGAGGTCAGCGTAGGAAAGCGCTTTCCTCGGGTCAATGGGCGCCGGGTGTCATCGTGGGGGCATAAGGCATCGCCGCTGGCCGGCGACAAAACGGGCATGAGGCTGTCTGTGAAACTTTCATGGGAGGCGGGCCATAAGGGGCTCCCGCCTCGGACCGGCGCAGCGTCAGGGCTGTCGCAGCGCCGCGTCGAGGATCGTGTCGAGCATCCGCTGCGAGCCCTGGAGCTGGGCGATCAGCTGGGCGACGTGGACGCGTTCGCGCCGCAGCTCGTCGACGAAGGTGGGGCAGCCGGTGGGCGCGATCAGCTCGTCCTCGCCGTGTACGCAGCGCAGGACCCTGGCGATGACCGCGGTGGAGAGCCCGGCGGCGAGCAGGGCGCGGATGTGGCGCACCGTCGCGACGTCGGCCTCGGAGTACTCGCGGTAGCCGTTGTCCAGCCGGAGCGGCCTGAGCAGCCCCTGCTCCTCGTAGTAGCGCAGCAGCCGCTTGTTCACCCCGGTCTCACGGGCCAGGTCGCCGATCCGCATCCCTTTGACCTTCACATGGTGTGACGCCTTACCGTCCCCAGTATCGCTGATCGACGAGAAATGAGGAGCTGTCGATGTCAGGTGCAGTGATCATCGGTGCGGGTCCCGGGATCGGGCAGGCGGTGGCCCGCCGGTTCGCCCGGGAGGGCCTGCCGATCGCGCTGATCGCCCGGAGCGAGCGGACGCTGCGTGCCGCGGCCGAGGCGGTGGCTCCCAGCGGTGTCCCGGTGGTCGTGCTGCAGGCCGACAGCGCCGACCAGGCCGGGTTGACCGCCGCGCTGGACAAGGCTGCCGGCGCGCACGGCGTGCCGGACGTCGTCGTGTACAACGCCGCGATCATCCGGGCGGACGCGCCGGGTGAGCTGTCGGTACGCGGTCACATGGAGGCATGGGCGGTCAACGTGGTCGGCGCGCTCAACGCCGCGGCTCACGTCGCGCCCGCCATGGCGGCACGCGGCAGCGGGACGTTCCTCGTCACGGGGGGCATGCCCGAGCCCAAGCCGGAGTACGTGAGCCTCTCGCTGGGCAAGGCAGGCGTCCGGACCCTGGTCACGCTGCTCGACCAGGCGTACGGACCCGCCGGGGTGCACGTGGCGAGCGTCACCGTGGCCGGCCCCGTCGCCCCGGGTACCGACTTCGACCCGGACGACATCGCCGAGCACTACTGGCGGCTGCACACGCAGCCACGGCAGGAATGGGAAGAGGAGGCTCTGCACGCTGGGCGCTCGCGATGACCGGCGTCGTGGCCGCCGACGTTCTCGCCGGGCTGCTCGACGACTGGCGGCGGGCCTTCAACGGACACCGGCCGGCCGAGATGGTCGCCCTGTTCAGCCGGAACGCACTCTTTCAGGGCATCAGTCCACGGCTGCGACATGGTCCGGGCGAGATCTTCGAGTATTACGACAAGGCCGCTATCGGTACGACGGCGCAGGTCACGGTGGTGTCCGCCGCCCGGTTGGGGCAGGCCGTCGTGCACGGATTCGCGGAGGTGACGTTCACCGCGCCCACGGGTGGCACCCATCTGGTACGTCTGTCCGTCGTGGCCGAACAGGCAGAGGGCACCTGGCTCATAAACCAGTACCACGCCGCCACACGCCTGTGACGCCTCATCGGTAGAGGGCGGCCTGGGCGTTCTCCCGCAGACTCCGGGCCACGCTTTCGGCTGCCTGCTGCAGTTCCTCCTCGATCTGTTCCATGGGCGGGGCGGACACCCGGGGCTGCGTGTACGGCAGGGCCAGGAGGCGTCGCACGCGTAGGTGCGTCGGGGGATGGGTCGTGTCCAGCCGGGTCCTCTCGACGCGGGCGGCCTCGCGGCGTCGTTCGAGCTCGGCGTCCGGGACGGCGTCCACGGTGGACCGGAGGGCCGTCCACAGGTTTGCGGTGCCGACGGCCACCGCGCTGGAGCCGAGGAAGCGGCCGACGGATTCGGCTCGGGTGGTCAGGACGTCCAGGAGTGAGACGGCGGCTTCGGTGCCGGCTGTCCGGGCCTGCATCTCGTCGGCACGGTATTCGGCGTGCTGGGAGGAGCGGTACAGCAGGAGCTCCTGCAGGAGGATGACACCGCGGACCGGGATGCCCAGGAGGGCGTGGAGGCACTCGGTGATGAAGGCCGACACGCCGTCACCGGGCCGCCACGCGAAGCTCGCGAACAGGCGGAGCTCGTGGAGCGAGTGGAGCGCGCTGCCGATGACGAGGCCGTGCCTGGCGTCGCCGTTGCTGGAATGGGCCATCTCGTGGGCCAGGAGGGCGACGCGTTCCTGCGGGCCGAGGAGCAGCCAGAGCGGGTAGCCGATCTCCACCAGGTGGGTGCGCCGCCAGCCGTACGTGCGGAACGAGGCGTTGACCGCGCCGCTGAGGGCGATCAGGTCTGCTCTCGGCGCCCCCAGGTCCGCGCCGATGCGGTCGACGAGCGCGTACAGCCGCGGGGCGTCGGAGCGGGCGAGGGGGACGGCGGAGGCGGGGAAGGGGGCGGGGCGGGGGCGCAGCAGCCAGGCGAGGTCCAGCGCCACGAGGCCGAACAGGATGCCGCCCATGGTCAGGCGGGTGACCAGGTAGATGCCGGTGACCAGGAAAGCCGGCGCCAGAAGGTGGACGAGGAAGGCGAGCAGGTAGCCGGCGGTCCGGGACGCGCGGCCGCCCGCCCGGGGCGGCGGGACGGAAGCCGGTGGAGGGCACCCCGGAGACGCGGTCGGTGATGCGGCGGGCATGGCGGACAACGTGCCAGAAGCCCGGCATGGCGGCAAGACGCCCGCTCCCGCCGGTGGACGTCAGCGAGCCGGCGTCCAGGCCGCGACCAGGTCCAGCAGGCCGGGGAAGCGGGCTTCGAGGTCGGCCGTGCGTACGTGGCTGCGGCGCTCCAGACCGTACTGGCGCTGCCTGATGATCCCGGCCTCGCGCAGGGCCTTGAAATGGTGGCTGAGCGACGACTTGGGGCGGTCGAGGCCGAACCAGCCGCAGGGGTGGTCGAACCGCTCGCGTTCCAGCAGCAGTTTGCGCACGATGCGCAGGCGCAGCGGGTCGCTCAGCGCGCCGAGGACCACCTCCAGGCGCAGGTCATGGAGCGCCGGCTCCGGCAGCGGTTCGGGCAGGCCGGGTGGCTCCGGCAGCTCCTTGATGGCGGCCGTGACGGGGGGCGCGGTGGCGGGTGTGGTGGCGGGTGTGGTGGCGGGTGTGGTGGCCACGGTCGGTGGCACGGGCGACTCCTCGTGACGGGATCCCGTAGTTCGACTCCAATCGTACTGGATGTTAGGTTCGATTCCATTCGTACTGGTTCGACTTTTTTCGTACTGATGGGAGAGCGCCGTGTCAGAGAGTTCGATCGCGGTCCGTGGGCGGCGGCGGGCCGGTGCCCGTCACCCCCGCCCGGCTCCGGCCTGGTGGATATGGCTGGCCGCCTGGCCCGTCACCGCCGTCTTCGTGCTGTCCAACGCGGCGACCCCGCTGTACGTGCTGTGGCAGCGCGACATCGGCTTCTCCAAGGGCACGCTCACCGTCGTCTTCGCCTTCTACATCGTCGGGCTGCTCGGGTCCCTGCTCGTCTCCGGCGTGCTCTCCGACCGGCTCGGACGCAGAGCCGTGCTGCTGCCCGCGCTCGGTCTCGCCCTCGCCGCTTGCGCGATCTTCGCGACCGCCCAGAGCGTGGCCGCGCTGATCGTGGCCCGCCTGTTCACCGGCGTCGCCGTCGGCGCCGTCGTCTCGGCCGGCATGGCCGCGGTCACCGACGTGGCCGGACCGGAGCGCAGGCGGCCGGCCGCGCTGCTCGCCTCCTGCTCGATGGTGTTCGGCGCGGGACTGGGGCCGCTGCTGGCGGGTGTGCTGTCGGAGACCGTGCCGGGCCCGACCGTCACCGTCTTCGTCGTCGAGGCCGCGCTGCTGGTGACCGCCGTCCTCGCGGTGTCGCGCATGCCCGTGCCCCGCCCGGCCGGGCCGGGCTCCGGCGCCTGGGTACGCGTCCCGCGCGTTCCCCGCGGCGCCGGGGCGCGGCTCGTTCCCGGCATCGCCGTGTTCGCTCCCGGCATCACCGCCACCTCGTTCGTGCTGTCCCTGGGACCCTCGCTGCTGTCCGCTCTGCTGGGTACGACCAGCCGCATCGTCGCGGGGGCCATGGCGTTCGTGATGTTCCTCGCCGCCACGGGGATCCAGTTCGCCGTCCAGCGGCTGGACCGGCACGTCATCCTGACAGCCGGCGCCGCGAGCACCACGGCGAGCATGGTGACCCTGGTGGTCGCGGTGCACGCCTCCTCGGTCGCGGCGCTCATCGCCTCCGCCCTGCTGGCGGGCGCGGGCCAGGGCATGGGACAGCTCGGCGGCCTGTCCCTGCTCAACTCCGCCATCCCGCCCCGGCGTCTGGCCGAGGCCAACGCCGCCCTCAACGTCGGCGGTTACCTGCCCGCCGGTGCCCTGCCCGTAGCGGCCGGCTACCTCAGCGACGCCGCCGGCCTGACCACCGGGGCGACCGTCTTCGGCTCCGTGCTGACGGGCCTCGCGGTCATCGGCGGCATCGTGGTTCTCACCGGCAGACGCGTTATGGCGCCCGGCTCGGGCTGATCGCGGGTACTCTGCCGGACGTGCGGCGAATGATCACTTCTCGCGGGTTATGGCGTGCGCTGTTGGCCGCCGCGGTGGCAGCGGTGGCGATCGTGGTCATCGTGCGCTCCCGCCGCCGGCCCGGGGGGCGGCGCGCGGCCCGGCAGGGCGACGAGCCCCCTCTTCCGGCCGCTCCTCCGGCCGCGGCCGTGGTCCGGTGGCCCCCGGTGCCGGTCCTCGGCACCCCCACCGCCGACGACCTCGCGCGGTACGCCAGCCGGCCGTCCCTCTTCGACCGTCCCGCGTTCACCTCGTTCTTCGCGGCAGGTGAGCCGAGGGAGCCGTTGAGCGAGGCGGCCCGGCGTCGCCTGGCCCGCTGGGGCGTGGCCGGACTCGCGCTGCTCCTGCTCGCCGCCGGTAGTCAGGTCCTCGAGTTCGCGGTGTTCTCCAAGGAGACCGGGGGAGGGACCCGGGAGGAGACGACCGTCGAGGCCGCGTTCGGGTGGGAGTACGGGCCCGAGTACGGGGACGAGTCGTGTGACGAGACTTCCCCGGACGGCCACGTCGCCTGCTTCTTCGCCACGGTCCGGCCGAAGGACGCGCCGACCGGCGACCAGCTCCCGGTCACGGAGGACCCGGTCACGGAGGACCCGGTCGCTGAGGACGCGGTCGCTGAGGACGCGTCGGATCCCGACGCGGACTGCCTGCCCGGGGACGCCCGCCCGCGCGTCCGGAAGCCCGACCCGAAGGTGGCCCGGGCGGTGAACCGGCAGTGGCGGCGGATCGAGGTGTGGCTGAAGGCCAACGCCCCCCGGAGCTACCGCACGCTCGGCAGGCCCGCGAAGCCCGAGGCCGTCGCGGCGGCGGAGGCGTCGACGGGCCTGCGGTTCCCCGACGACCTGCGGGCCTCGCTCCTGCGGCACGACGGGGCCGTCATGACGAACAGCACGTGGGGCTTCGGCTTCCTGGGCAACTCGAACATGGCCGTCCTGGACATCCGCGACACGTGGCGGGGGCTGTGCGAGATCGACGGCGACGCCGAGTTCGCGGATCCGCGTACGGACTGGTGGGACGGGCGGATGCTGCCCTTCGGCGCCAGCGGGACGGGCGACCACCTCGTGATCGACTCGGTGAAGGGCGACGTCGGCGAGACCGACCACGAGGGCAGCATGAGGTTCAGACCGGGAGGGGTCCGGATCCGTTCGTACCACGCCCTGTTGAAGGCCACCGCCGACGCCCTGGAGACGGGCGGCTCCATCGGCTACTGGAAGCCCAGGGCCGTGGCCGGTGAGCTCGACTGGGAGGTCCTGCGCGAAGGCGCCGGCTGAGGCGCCGGCCCGTCACTTCTCGGCGAGAGCCGCCAGGGCTCGCAGGCCCTCCAGCACCTCGGCCGCCGTGGGGGCGTTGTCCGGGTCACTGAGGCTCTGGATCATCAGACCGGACATCAGTGCCATCTGCACCATGCCGACGGTGCGGACGGCCCGCTCCGGGACCTCGTCCTCCGGCACGTTCTCCAGGATCGCGGCCATGCCGCGGCGGCCCTCCCTGGTGCCCTGGGCGAGCTGGTCGCGGAGGTCGGGGCGGCGCTGGGCCTGCAGGAAGAGCTCCACGGAGGCCAACCAGAGGGCCTGGTCGCCGGCGAATCGCCCGAGCAGGTTCTCCCACATGCCGACGAGGCCGACGTCAGGGTCGAGCACCCGGCCCATCGCGTCGCCCCACTCGTCGAGCAGCGCGAACAGCGCCTGGTTGAGCAGCTTCTCCCGCGACCCGTAGTGGTAGCCGATGGCCGCCATGTTCACCCCGGCGGCCGAGGCGATGTCGCGGACGCTGGAGCGGTCGTAGCCCTTCTCCAGCAGGCAGCGCTTCGCGGCGGCGAAGAGATCTTCCCGGTTCCCCATGCGCCCGAGCATACCAGCGAATTTATTCATGCGAACGCATTATGCGATCGCATAAAAACCGTGTACGGTCAGCGATCAGCGAGATGCGTCGTCGGAAAGATCCGAATGATCGGAATGAGGAGAGAACCGTGCGCAAGCAGATGATCGTGATGTTCGGGCTCGTCGGCGGGCTGGTGACGGCCGCGCCTGCGATCGCCGCCCCCGTCCAAGCAGCGGCACCGGTGGTGAAGACCGCGGACGGCCTGGTGAGAGGGGTGGCCGGAGCGCGGGTGCGCAGCTTCCAGGGCATCCCGTACGCGGCGCCGCCCGTGGGTGAGCGGCGCTGGACGTCACCCGCGCCCGTCACCCCGTGGAGCGGCGTGCGCGACGCCACGTCCCCCGGCGGGGCCTGCGCGCAGCCGGCGGGTTACCCGATCGGGGTGCCCAGCGACAACGAGGACTGCCTGTACCTCAACGTCACCGCCCCCACCCGCGCCACGGGCCGGCTGCCGGTGATCGTCTGGATTCACGGCGGCAGCCTGATGTACGGCACGGGCGACATGTACGGCCCGCAACGGCTGGCCGCGGGCGGTGCCGTCGTCGTGTCCATGAACTACCGCCTCGGCGTCATGGGGTTCCTCGCGAACGACGCGGTCGGCGGCGAGGGGAGCTTCGGCCTGCAGGACCAGCAGGCGGCCCTGCGCTGGGTCCGCAAGAACGTCGCGGCCTTCGGCGGCGACCCCCGGAACGTCACCATCGCCGGCCAGTCCGGCGGCGGGTACGCGGTCTGCGACCACCTGGCGTCACCGCGGTCGGCCGGACTGTTCGATCGGGCGATCGTGCAGAGCTCGCCGTGCGCCACCGGCGGCTCACGCACCATGGCCGAGGCGAAGGCCGACAGCGACCGCGTGGTCGAGGCGGTCGGCTGCGACGGGAAGGAGGACGTGGCGGGGTGCCTGCGCCGCGTCCCGGCCGCGACCCTGCTGAAGGCCTACGGCTCCTTCAACGAGCCCCGCCCCGTCTCCGGCACCGCCGTCCTGCCGCTCAGCCCGGCCGAGGCCCTGCGCACCGGCCGGTTCAACCGCGTGCCCGTCCTCGTCGGCGTCAACCACGACGAGGAGAACGGCATGGTCCTCGGGCTGGAGCTCGCCCCGGGCGGCGCGCCCATGAAGGACGAGGAGTACGCGCCGGCCGTCAGGAAGCGGTTCGGCGAGCGCGCCGACGAGGTGCTCCGGCGGTACCCGCTGAGCAGGTACGACTCCGCCGGCCAGGCGCTGGCCGCCCTCGGCACCGACTCGGCGTGGTCGGTCCCGTCGCTCGACACCGCCCGCCTGCTGGCCCGCTGGACGCCCACGCGGATGTACGAGTTCGCCGAGCGTGACACGCCCTGGTTCGCCGGCTACCCCGCCTCGAGCTTCCCCGCCCGCGCCCAGCACATGGCCGAGCTGCCCTACCTCTTCGACATGAAGCTGTTCGGCGAGCTGACCCCCGCGCAGGCCCGGCTCGGTGACCGGCTGATCGGCGTGTGGACCGGCTTCGCCGCCGACGGCCGCACCGGCTGGCCCTCGTTCCGGGACGGACAGTACGTGCAGTCGCTGACGTCGGGCGCCTGGCGCCGCACCGCGTTCGCCGAGGACCACGACTACCGCTTCTGGAAGAGCCTGCCCGCCGCGTGAAGCCAGGCCGTCGCAGAAAGCCCGAGTCCCGTCCAGGAACTCGGGCTTTTCGTGACATACGGACCGTTGACACCGTACCTTCCGCACCATGAAACTCTCCTGAAACAAGAACGTCCAAGCTGTAAACGTTTACGGGAGTGCCGATGCCCATGCCCAGGTGGAGTGGCGCCGGGTTGCTCGCCGCCCTCGCGATGGTCCTGCTGCTGGCCGTGCCGGGTGAGGCGGTCGTGCGGGCGCCGAAGGGCGGAACCCTGACCACCGGCTCGGCACCCTCGAAGGCGCTGGGGGAGGACATCGCGTTCAACCTCTACCTGCCGTACGGGTACGAGACCGGCAAGAACCGCCACCCGGTGCTGTACCTGCTCCACGGCCGGGGCGACACGATGCAGGCATGGACCCGCGTCAAGGACACCCTCGACCAGATGATCCGGACCAGACGGATACCGCCGGTCATCGCCGTCATGCCGGACGCGCCGTGGAGCGAGCGTGGAAGCTGGTACGTCGACTCCCGCTACACCGGCGCCGACCTGCCGGGCCGCCCGGTGGAGACGGCGCTGACACGTGACCTGGTGGCGTACGTGGACGCGACCTACCGCACGGCGCCGATCCGCGAGGCCCGCCTGATCGGCGGCTACTCGATGGGCGGGGCCGGCGCGCTGCGCTTCGCGCTCGTCCACCAGGACCTGTTCAGCGCCGCCGTCGTGCTCAGTCCGGCCGTTTACACGCCGCTGCCCCCGTCCGACTCCTCCGCCCGCGACTACGGGGCGTTCGGCAGCGGCGCCCAGAAGTTCGCCGACGACGTGTACCAGGAGCTGAACTATCCGGCCCTGCTGCCGAAGCTCGACGCCGACCGGCCCGTACGGCTCTTCGTGGCCGTCGGCGACGACGAGTACGCCAACCCCGCCCCCGCCGACGCGCACCACGACCTGGACTTCGAGTCCGCGGCGCTCTACAACGCCGCCCGGCGGTCGCAGGCGGTCTCCGCGCAGCTCCGCGTCCTCGACGGCGGCCATGACTGGACCGTCTGGTCACCCGCGTTCGAACAGGCGATGGCCGAGCTCGGCCCCGGCCTGAGCGTCACTCCGCCCGCCGGCCTGCCCGCTCCGCTGCTGGGCACGGCCGCCGCCGACTGGGCCGGCGGCGTCGCGGCCCACGCCGACGGAACGGTCACCACCGGGTTCGCGGCCGGCGGTCCGGTGGCCGGCCAACCGTACGCGGGCCGCCTCGACGCGGTGCTGACCAGCACGGGCGCCCGCACCTGGACCAGGCAGCTCGGCACCGCGGCCGACGAGCGCCTGTACGGCGTGGCGGCGCTGCCCGACGGAGGCGTGCTCGCCGCCGGGTACACGAAGGGCGATCTGGACGGCCGCCACCCCGGCAACGCCGCCGACGACGCGTTCGTGGCCCGGCTCGACGCGAGCGGGACCGTCCGGTGGATCACCCAGTTCGGTGATCCCGGCGCGGCCGACCGCCTCTACGGCCTGACCGCCGCTCCTGACGGCGGCGCCTACGTGACGGGCTACACCAAGGGGTCGCTCGACGGCCCCAACAGCGGCGACAAGGACGCCCTGGTGGCGCGCCTCGCCGCCGACGGCACGCTCTCCTGGGTCCGTCAGTACGGCGGCGCGGGCGAGGACAAGGCATACGGCGTGGCCGGTGACGCCACGAACCTCTACGTCACCGGCAGCACCACCGCCGCCCTGCCCGGGACGAACGCCCTCGGCGGCCTCGACGGCTGGATCGCCGGGTACGCGGCCGACGGGACCAGGCGGTGGGCCACCAGCGCCGGAGGACCCGGCGACGACCGGCTGAACGCGGTGACCGTCACCACGGCGGGCCTGGCCGTCACCACCGGGACGAGCGGCGGCGACCTGCTCGCCGCCGCCTACACCAGCGCGGGCCGGCAGCGCTGGAACGCCGCCCTCACCACCCCGGCCGCCGACGAGGGAGCCGCCGTGGCGCCGTTGCCGGGCGGCGAGGTCGAGGTCGTCGGCTACACCAGGGGCCGGGTCGGCGTGATGGCGGGCGGCGCCGACGTCCTGACGGTCCGGCTGGACGGCAAGGGCGAGCAGCGCGGCGCCGCGCAGTTCGGCACGGCGAGGGACGACGCCGTGGACCCGTTCGCCGAGCCCAACCTGTACGCCGCCGCCACCGCCTCGGGCAAGGTGGCCGTCTCCGGCCTGACCTACGGCACCCCGGCGGACGGCACGGCACCCGGCAACGGCGACGTCTTCGCGACCACCATCGACCCCTCGACCGGACTGCCCGCCGGCTGACGGGGGGCCCGGTCAGCCGGCGCGCGCGGCGGTCGGGACCTTCACTCCTGGGCCGGGAAGGCCGCGCTGTCGTCCCGGGAACGGCCGGTGGGCCCCCACCCCTGCCGGTGGAGCCGCTCGAATCCGTCCAGCAGCAGATCCAGTGCGAACTCGAACTCGAACTGATCGTCGCACCCCTGGCCCACGACCGACTCTTCGTCGTGAGCCGCCGCCATCGCCACCTCCGCGATGTGGGGGTATCTGCCTGCCATCTCGCGCAGCATGTCGGCTTGCGCGTCCGGGTCGGCGCTCTCCGGTTCGCTCTGCGAGTCGTCGAACAACTCCTGGCTGAACCCCAGCATGCGGCTGCCCAGGGCGTGCATCACATGATGGGTGAGATCGACGGAGAAGCCGCCGGCCCGGAACAGTCCGATCATCGAGTCCATGTACTCCAGCACGACCGGTGTCGCCTTGGCCCGCGACTCGATCGCCCGAGACATCCAGAGGTGACGTCGCAGCACTCGTCGGGCCGAGAGGATCCTCTGCCGGACCGCGCTCTTCCAGTCGGCGTCGTGGACCGGCGGGTCGATCTCGCAGACGACGATGTCGACCATGCCGTCCAGGAGCTCTTCCTTGTTGGCCACATGCTTGTAGAGCGCCATCGGCACGACACCGAGCTCGCGGGCGAGAGTGCGCATGCTGAGGGCTTCGATCCCGACGTCGTCGGCAAGCGCGACGGCTGCTCGCAGCACGCGGTCCCTGTTGAGGGGGGCCCTTCGCGCGACGTCCAGGTGCTCAGCCGTCTCGATCATCCTCCTCGCGTACAGGCATCGACCGACGCCTTCCCCTTGACGAGCGTACGCCGTACACCATACCGTGACGGCGTGGGTGTACACCGTCCACCTGAGCGGGTCGCCGAGCGGCCGCCATGAACAAAGGAGTCCGGATGAGCTCGACCAGAAAGGCCGCGTTAGTCGCGGGTGTGTTCTTCGTCCTCACCGAGATCACCGGGATCGCGGCACTGGCTCTCTACGCCCCGGTCGTCAGCACGCCCGACTACATCATCGGCTCCGGCGCCGACACCCGCGTGCTCCTGGGGGCGTTCTCCGAGGTGATCCTGGTGATCGCCGTCATCGGCACCGGAGTGACGCTGTTCCCCATCTTCAAGGCGCAGAACGAGGCCGTCGCCCTCGGCTATGTCTGCGGCCGTCTCATGGAAGCCGCGGCCATCGCCGTCGGCATCGTCAGCGTCCTTTCGGTCGTGACGTTGAGGCAGGACCTGGCGGGGGCCGCGGACATGGACACGGCCTCTCTCGTCACCGTCGGCAAGTCCCTGGTGGCCCTTCACGATGGGACGTTCCTGTTCGGGCCCAACATCGCCTTGGGCGTGAACACGCTGTTGCTGGCGTACCTGATGTACCGGTCCGCGCGCGTGCCGCGGCCCATCGCCGTACTGGGGCTCGCCGGAGGCCCGATCATCTTCGCTTCGGCGACCGCGGTGATGTTCGGGCTGTACGAGCAGGTCTCCGTGTGGGGGGTGATCGCGGCCGTCCCGGTGTTCGCCTGGGAGGTGGCGCTCGCCGTCTGGCTCATCGCCAAGGGGTTCAGGCCTGCGCCCGGCGCGAACGCGCTGTCCCCCAGCAGCTGAGAAGCAACTGGGGTATCGGTCCAGCGCCGGATGCGACGAGAATCCCCGGCAGTGGAAACCGGCACTCGCCCTGACCGTGCAGGCGCGGGTTGTGCATCCGCACGGTACGAAGGAGAAGCCATGGCGGCGGAGTTCGAGCTCGGCGATTACATCCTGGTGCAGGACGGCAGGACCCTGGAGGTCTTTCACCGGGCCGTGGAGGGCATGCGCTACCACGTGGCGTTCCTCGGCGTGGATGCCCGGCCGCACGGTGACGGCTTCAAGGTCCACCTGGGTGCCAGGCAGGGCGACGACGACATCCACGGCGGGGTGAAACTCAAGATGGACCAAGAGGAGTACGCGCGTTTCCGCTCGTTCATCGCCCTGGCCATCGCAGCACGTGACCGCCCTGCGGATCAGTCCGCCTCGTACTGAGTCCACCGGATCGAGCCCGCCACGTGTCCTTCTCATGGACCCCCGGTGACGGCGGCGCCGGCACGGTGCTCGCGATGAGCGCGGCGCTCGGCGTCCTCTTCACGGTCGCGACCCTGCTGGTCCCGGCGGTGTGGCGGGTCCGGGCCGGATATCAAACCGTGGTCTGACGCGCGGGGCCGCGGCGATCCGCCAAAGTGTCTCCGGTAGACCGGCTCGGCAAGCAGGGAGGACCTGGACGTGCACGCCCCGCGCAAGAGATCCCGCAAGTGGTGGGCTCGGCTCGTCGCGGCGCTGGCGGCGCTGCTCGTGGCCGCCGTCGCCGGAGTCGCACTGGCCTATCCCTCCGTCGCGGCGACCACCTGCCCCGGCTGCTACGGCCTGACCGAGCTGGAGCCCGGCGTGTACGCCGAGAAGGACGTGTCCGACGCGCAGCGCGAGCAGATCCGCCGCACCGTGGCGAGCGCCCGCGACCGGATCGGGTCCTTCTACGGCACGCCGCTCAGCTCTCCGCGCCTGCTCGTCTGCGTGACCGACGCCTGCTACTCCCGCATCGGCGGGAAGAAGGAGCGCGGCATCGCGATTCTCAACCGGTCGGTGATGCTGTCACCCCGGGGCCTCGACGCCGTGATCGCCTCCCACGAGATGTCCCACGTCGAGCTGCACGCCCGCCTCTCCTCCGGCGTGGACGTGCCGCAGTGGTTCGACGAGGGTCTGGCGGTCGTGGTCTCGGACGATCCCCGCTACCTCGCCCCGGCGGGCTCCGGCGACCGCTGCACGACGCCTCCGGCGGGGCCGCTGCCCGTGACGCTGGGGGAGTGGCTGGCCGCGGCGAGCAAGGATGTCACCACGTACGCCCGGTCGGCCTGCCAGGTGAACCGCTGGCTGCGGGCCCACGGGGGCAGACAGGGCCTCATGTCCCTCATCGACCGCCTCAACACCGGCGCCTCCTTCGCCTCGGCCACGCGGTGAGACCGGCCTGCCCCAGCGTCCCCGCACAGGCTCGCCGCGGAGCGGCGCGTTCCGGTGTTCCTGGCGCTGGGCTCGTTACCGGCCAAGCGCTGCCGCGAGATCGGCGGCCGTGCGGAAATGCACTCCGGTCATGCCGAGTGACCTGGCCCCCTCCACGTTCTCCAGCCGGTCGTCGACGAACAGGCACCGCTCGGGTGCGGCCCCGGCCAGCTCCGCCGCGAGCTCGTAGATGCGGCGGTCAGGCTTGGCCAGCCCGACGCGCGCGCTGCTGACCACGGCGTCGGCGAAGTAGGTCAGCCCCATCCGGTCGAGGTGTTCCTCCACGGTGTCCATGGCGTTCGTGACCAGCACCACCGGCACGTGCTCCTGCGCCTTCGCCAGCAACGCCCGCACCTCTTCGTCCACCCAGAACGGCACCTCGATGAACTCGGCCACCGCCTGCCTGGCCCGCTCGTCGTCGCCCAGGGCCACGGCGATCGCCTCCGCCCACTCCCGCTCGGTCGTCACGCCGAGAACGGCCGGGCCGATGAGGGCCGGGTCGAAGGCGGTCCGCATCAGAGGCAGGCCGTAGCGGGCTTCGATGTCGGCCTGGACGGCATGGTCGAACTGGCGAAGCACACCGTCGAGATCGCAGAGCACAGCGTCAAAGGGGGTCACGCCGTCATTGTGCCGTGCATGTCGAGGGAGGACGGACGGCCGGCTGGGGGTTGCGGGACTGCTGGGTTTGCAGGAGTGCTCGGCGTTGCGGGAGTGCTGGGGGTTGCGAGAGTGCTCGGGTTGCGGGAGTCGAAGGTCGCCGCCTCGGGGGTCGTCGGAGCGCCTCGGTCAACGCCTGGAAGCGGATCAACGCGGCCATCCGGCAGATCGCCGAGCCGGCCGGCGTTGCATGTCCGAGGTTGTGGGACCCCCTGGAAGAGGCTGCCGCTTGTTTGCACCTGCCGGTGACCTCCGGCACCTCCGGAACGTCTACCTGAGCGGGTCGTGGCCCCAGTTCATGAGGGAGTACCGCCAGGCGGTGTTCTCGACGTCCCCGGACGGACGCTGCGCCAGATGGCGGTGCACGTAACCCGTCACCTTCCGCATGTGGGCGTAGTCGTCCTTCCCCAGGTCGCTCTTCTTCGTCCGCAGGATCTCGACGATCCGGCGGCCGGAGGCGTGGCCCGTCGACTCGCCGCCCCCGGATTTGTCGCCCACGCTTCTGCTCTCCTTCGTGCCGAGCCAGCGTTCCAGCTCCGCAGCGGTCATGTTGACCGCCTCGTCGAAGTCCGCGCTGACCGCCCGTTCGTCGTCAGTCATGGCGGTCCTTCTTCTGCAGGGCCGACGGCTTGTGCACGGCGGTCCGGCCGCTCTTGTCGCTGCGCACGCGGTACTGCGGGTCGTCGGGCGAGGCGTTCACGGTACGTCCCGCCTCCTCGGTCCGTTTTGTGATCTCCTTCTCGACCTTGCCCGAGGTGGAGGAGCCGTGGCTCTTCCAGGTGACCTCGTCGCCTGCCGAGAGTTCATCCTTCTTGCGCTTACTGGTCATGACCTGGGGCTACCCGTGGATGAATGGCCGGAACACCCAGCGATCAGGGCTGTCCCACCTTGCGCAGCACCACGCCGAGCAGGCGGTCCGTGGTCATATATCCGGAATGGCGGGAGTCGTGTGAACGGTCTGGATTGTCGCCCAGCACGACCAGGTGCCCGGCGGGTACGTGTGTGCCCGGCGCGGTTCGCAGCGGGGGCACCGTGTCCCGCGGGATCGGGTCACCCGGGACGGCCGAGACCCGCTTGATGATCCAGCGCGGGCCCATGCCCTGCTCGTCCCCGGCCGGCCGCGGCGCGGGCACCCCGCCCACACGGCCGCGCGCCGGACGGTGGCTCAGGCCGGTGAGCACCACGACCTGCCCCCTGCGCAGGGAGCGGGCCGACGTCCGCCGGACCACCAGGCGCTCGCCCGGCCGGTACGTCGGCAGCATGCTCTCCCCCTGAACGGTCACCACCACGTACCGCCTGCGCAGCCAGGCGACGGCGAGCACGACGGCGAGGACGACGGCACCGGCCAGCGCACCGGCCAGCGCACCGGCCGGCACGCCGGTCATCGAGCGGCCTCCGCCGGTCGGGCGTCGTCCCGGTAGCCGCTGGCCTGCCGGGTGAACAGCCGGGCGTACGTGCCGCCGTCCGCCAGCAGCGTGGCGTGCGTGCCCTCCTCGGTGACGACGCCGTCGGCCAGCACCACGATCCGGTCGGCGTCACGGACCGCGCCGAGGCGATGGGAGATCACCACGCTGGTGCGGCCGGACCTGAGCCGCGCGAGCCGGCTGTGTATCTCGTACTCGGCCTCGGGGTCCAGGCCCGCGCTGGGCTCGTCGAGGATCATCAGGTCCCGGTCGCTGCGCAGGAACGCCCGCGCGAGCGCCAGCCGCTGCCACTGCCCGCCGGAGAGCAGCACGCCGTCCCCCTCCCCGTCCTCCTGATCGTCGGCGGCGTCCTGGGCGAACTCGCGGCTCAGGAGCGTGTCGTAGCCGCGCGGCAGAGCCGCGAGCGCGTCGTGGACGCCGGCGTCCCGCGCCGCCCGCTCGGTCCGTGTCCGGTCCTGGGCGGCGCCCAGGTCGCCCACCGCGATGTTGTCGGCGGCGGTCAGCTCGTACGCCACGAAGTCCTGGAACACCGCCCCGATCCGGGCGCGCAGCGTCTCCGGCGGCACGTCGCGGATGTCCACGCCGTCCCACAGGATCGCACCGCGCGTCGGGTCGTAGAACCGGCACAGCAGCTTGACCAGCGTGCTCTTGCCGGCGCCGTTGAGGCCGGCGAGCGCGACCGTGCAGCCGTGCGGGATGAACAGGTCGACGCCGCGCAGGATCCACGGATGATCCTCGCTGTACCGGAACCAGACGTCGCGCAGCTCGATGCCCAGGCGCAGAGGCGGGAGCGACCTGGGGGAGCGTGGCACGGGCAGGTCGGGGCCGGCGGTCACGATCGAGACGTGATGGTGGAACGTCAGCAGCTGCTCGTAGGCCATCACCCCGGCCGACACCATGATGTTGAGCGCGGACTGGACCCCGGCGGCGGCCGCCACGAACATCGACACGTCGCCCACGCTGAGCTCGCCGCGGCCGGCGGCGAGGATCGCCCAGACCAGTCCCACGCCGATCACGCCCGCCGAGGCGCCCGACAGGCCGGCCTGCACGGCGAACTCGCGCCGATCCATCCGGCGGCGCGCGGCGTTGGCCGTCCGCAGCTCGGTCAGCATGCGAAGGCGCAGGAAGGCGCCGAGGTCGAAGAGGCGGATCTCCTTGGCGGCCTCCGCCGTGGACATGAGGCGCGCGTAGAACAGCTCCCGGCGCTCGGCCGGCCCGATCCGCCACAGCATGGCGACCCGCTGCCGCGACATGCGCAGCTCGATGAGCAGCGCGGGTACGGCCGACAGCACGACGAGCACGGTGAACCAGGGACTGATCAGCAACAGGGAGCCGACGAACCCGGCGACGGTCACCGTGCTCCGCGCGGCGGACAGCGCGGTGTCCACCAGCCTGCCCGGGTTGGTGGCGCTCTGCTGGGCCAGGCGCAGCCGGTCGAGGAACGCGGGGCTCTCGAAGCCGGCCAGTCCGGCGAAGCCGGTCACCGCCTCGAACAGCTCGTCCTTGGCCCGCAGCGCCGTCCGCCGGTCCACCTCGGCACGCAGGTACTGCGCGGCGTGCGCCGCCGCCGCGGCGGCCGTCGTCACGACGGCCATCGTCACCGCCAGGCCGAGCAGCGCGGTGGTCCGCCCGTGCGCCAGTCCGTCCAGCACGGACTTCGTCAGCCACGCCAGGGCGATCGGGGTGGCGGCGCCCACGAGGGTGACCGCCAGGTATCCGAGGACGTGGGCCGGGGCCGAGCGCCACACCGTCCGGGCCGCGCGTGCCGCGCATCCCGCCAGGCCGGCGGGCGTCGGTACGGCGCCCGGCCGGCGGCTGGTCACGCCGGCGCCCCGGCCGGCAGCCGAGTGACCCGAGGCGCCGTGGCGAGGAGCTTGCCGCCCGCGGCCACCTGGAAGAAGGTCGGGAAGGCCTGCACCTTGAACGCCTCGGCGACCTGCGGCGGCGACGTCTTCTCCACGATCACCTGCGCCACGGGTGACAGCGTCGTGACCAGCTCCGCGGGGTCGCCCGAGCGGCCGTCGACCACCGCGAGCACCCGTGACCGGTCATGGCGTGCCGCCCAGGAGGTCAGCTCCGGAAGCTGCTCGTGGCAGCCCCGGCAGTCCGGTGACAGGAACGCGACGACCGTCCCCTCGGGCAGGCCGTCCCGCGTCACGCGCACGTCGTCCACGGTCGTCGCGTCGAAGTCGCCGACGGCCTCACCGATGGGCAGGCTCGCGCCCGCTCCGGGCATGCCGCCCGCGCCGACGACTTCGTACAGCGCGTCGATCAGCTTCGTGTGCTCCCGGATCCGCCGGACCACGCCGAGGGTGAGCAGCAGGTCCGCCAGACACAGGACGCCGACGAGGACCATGATGGCGACCAGGTAGGGCACAAGACACCTCCGTGTGGAAAAGGGCATGAATGTGCCCGGCCGCGGCCGTCCGCGGCCGGGCACCGTTCAATCACAAGTGCCGGTTACCGGCAGGACTTGGTGGCCACGCAGCCGCCGCAGTGGTGGCTGCCGTTCGGGTAGTAGCAGCAGTACTTCCAGGTGGAGCTGTTGCAGCACTGGTAGTCGCAGTCGGTCGCCCGAGCCGCGGTGTGCGGCGCGATCAGCTCCAGGAGCCGGTCCGCCATTCTGGTCACGACGCGCATTGAACCTCCCTGTCATGGTTCCGGGTGGGCCCTCCCTCACCCGGCGCGGCAGGGCCACGGCCGTCCTGCGCCGTCGTCCCGCCGCACGTCGCAGCCTGCGCCGGGGATCTCAGCGATTTCTCAATGATTTCTCAACGGCCTGCCGCCGGGGGCGGGGCGTGGGCGGCGATGCGCTCGCGTACCTTGCCGGCCTGCGCGTCGCCGACGGCGTCGTAGCATTCCGCCGCTCGTTCCCAGGCGGCGAGGGCGGCCGCGGTGTCACCGGCCCGCAGCTGGGTCTCGCCCAGGCGCACCAGCGTCTCGGCGGCCGGGTGCAGGTCGTCGCAGCCGCGCAGCAACTCCGCCGCCCGCTCGTAGCCCGCCACCGCCTGCGCGAAGTCCCCCTTGACCTGCAGGATGTACGCGATGCTGTCCCAGGCGTGCCCCTCGCCCTGGGCGTACCCGAACTCGGCCAGGATGCGCTGCGCCCTGCGGCAGTCGGCCAGCGCCTCGTCGTAGTCGCCGCCCTGGGCCCGCCACCAGCCCGCGTTGTTCAGCGCCCTCGCCTCGCCGATGACGTCGCCGGCCCGCCGGAACAGCTCCCGCGCCCGCACCGCGTGCTCCAGCACCTCGGCGGGGCGGATCTGGGCCAGCGAGACCGTCAGGCCCAGCTCGACGTGCGCCTCCAGGACCGGCTCGTCGAGGAGCCGGTGCAGGCCGACGGCCTGATCGAAGTGCCCGACCGCCTCCTTGTGGCCGCCCAGCCTGGCATGGGCGCGCGCGATGCTGTTGTGGCAGCGGGCCTGGGCCAGCAGGTCGCCGGCCCGGCCGGCCGCGTCCAGCGCCACGGCCTGCACGCGCAGGATCTGCTCCCACGGACCGCGGCGCTGCATGAACTCGGCGAACGCCCACGCCAGCTCGTACGCGTACCGGTCCAGCCCGGCCTCGGTCGCCTCCGCCAGCAGCGCCGGGAGCGCCACGCATTCGTCGGCGTACCACCGCAGGGCGTCCGCCTGCCCGGCGAACCGCTCCACCGCTGCCCCTCGCGCCCGGGGCCGTAGGTCCAGCTTCTCGCGATGGGGGTAGCACGCCTCGCTCGCGGCGCACGCCGAATGCAGGTAGTAGTCCAGCAGCCGCCGCGTCGCCCCACGCCGCACCGCCCGGCTGTCGGCGGCGCGCTCCTGCTCCGACGCGTACACGCGCAGCAGGTCGTGCAACCGCAGGCGGCCGGGGGTACGCATGTCGACCAGGCTGGCGCGGTCGAGCCGTACGGCCAGCTCCCTGGCCCGGTCCACCGGCAGGGCGGCCAGGCTCGCCGCCGCCGCGAGCGGCACATGCGGTCCGGGGTGCCGCCCCAGGCGCCGGAACAGCCGGATCGCGGGCTCGGGCAGGTCCCGGTACGACCGCCCGAACACGGTGCGCAGGTCGATCGCCGGGTCGCTGTGGGCGAACGGCTCCAGATCCGCGCCGGCCCGCGAGAGGTCCGCGGCGACTTCGGCCAGCGGCAGCTCGGTGCGCTGCGCGAGCTGCGCCGCGACGATCGCCAGCGCGAGCGGTAGCCGGCCGCACTGGCGGATGATCAGCGCGGCGGCCTCCGGCTCGGCCATCAGGCGCTGCTCGCCCAGCCTCGCGGCCAGGAGGTGGTAGGCGTCGTCATCCGGGAGGACGTCCAGCCCGACCAGGGAGGCGCCCGCGGCGACCGCGAGACCGGACAGCTCCGAGCGGCTGGTCACCAGCGTCAGGCATCCCGGCGCGGCGGCCAGCAGCGGGCGTACCTGGTCGGCGCCGCGGGCGTCGTCGAGCACGACGAGGACCCGCCGGCAGGCCAGCACGCTGCGGTAGAGCCCGATCCTGGCCTCCACGCCCGACGGCACCTGCGCTTCCGGGACCCCGAGCGCGACGAGGAAACGGGGCAGGATCATCGCCGCGTCGACGGAGCCGACCGTGCTGAGATCGGCGTACAGCTGCCCGTCGGGGAAGTGGCCGCGATGCAGGTGCGCCCAGCGCAGCGCGAGTGACGACTTGCCCACGCCCGGCGGTCCCGAGATGGCGCAGACGGCCGCGGTGCCGGCCGGGTCGCCGGTCGCGACCGCCGCCAGCCGTTCCAGCTCGGCCTCCCGTCCGACGAAGCACCTGAGGTCGACCGGCAGCTGGGCGGGGACCACTCCGCGGACGGTCTCGGCCGCGTCGTCGGACAGCAGCAGTGTCCGGTGCACGCGGCGTAACTCCGTACCCGGCTCGACGCCCAGCTCCTCGGCGAGCGTCTGCCGTACCCGGGCGAAGTGCGCCAGGGCCTCGGCGGTCCTTCCCCAGGCGTGCAGGGCCTCGATCAGCGCGCTCGCCAGCAGTTCGTCCAGCGGGTACTCGTCGGCCAGCGGTGACAGCGCCGCCACGGCCGCCGCGGCGTCGCGCCCGGTCACCAGCCGGGCCCAGCGCAGCGTGGTCTCCTTGCGCTCGTCGCGCAGACGGTGGCGGGCCCGTTCGGCCCATCCGCCCGGCAGCCCGGTCAGCGGGTCGCCGCGCCACAGCGCGAGAGCCTCGCCCAGCAGCGGCGCCGGGTCCGGCTCGGCCATCGCCTGGAAGGTGAGGCCCCGGAACCGCGACACGTCCACCGCGGACTCGTCCACGTCGAGCAGGTAGCCACCGGGCCGGTGGACCACGGCGCCGTCATCCTTCAGGAGCTCGCGGCGGATGCGGGTGATGACGGTGTACAGGGTGCGCCGCGCGCCGGTCGGAACCTGCTCGCCCCACACGCGGGCAAGGAGCGACTCGACCGGCACGACCCGGCCGGCCTCCCACGCGAGCGCCGCCAGCGTGAGCGCGACCTGCGGAGGGCGCACCGGCTGCAGCCGGCCCTCACGCTCCACCTCGACAGGTCCGAGCAGTCGAATCAGCACGACGTCCATCCCTTGCTTGTGGATCTTCGAGCGTAACGAACCCCGGGGCGCCAAGACCGGTGATCTTCTCCTGCGCACGCTTCCAGTGGACATGTCCCTCGGGGACACGCTAGAGTCCTTTTAAGTCAGCCAACTAACTTAGTGAAGGGCAACAGCCATGATCGTCGTCACTGGAGCCACCGGCAACGTCGGCCGCGAGCTCGTCAACACCCTCGTCGCCGCGGGCGAGCGGGTCACGGCCGTGTCCCGCAACTCCGCCGAGGTCCCCGACGGAGCACTGCACCACCGGGCCGACCTGAACGACCCCGTGAGCCTGCGCCCCGCGCTGGACGGCGCCGAGGCGGTCTTCCTGCTCGTGGCCGGGGACGACCCGCACGCGATCCTCAAGGAGGCCGCGGGCGTCAAGCGCGTCGTGCTGCTGTCCTCGCAGGGTGCGGGCACCCGGCCCGAGGTCTACCGGCACCCGGTCATGTTCGAGCAGGCCGTACGCGAGTCGGGGCTGGACTTCACGATCCTGCGGCCGGGCGGGTTCGACTCCAACGCCTTCGCCTGGGCCGAGTCGATCCGGACCACGCGCACCGCCGCCGCACCCTTCGGGGACGTCGGGCTGCCGACCATCGACCCGGCCGACATCGCCGAGGTCGCGGCCGTGGTGCTGCGCGAGTCCGGGCACGCCGGCCGTACGTACGAGCTGACCGGGCCCGCGCTCACCACCCCGCGCGAGCGGGCGGCGGCGATCGGCGAGGCGCTCGGCGAGCCGGTGCGGTTCGTGGAGCAGACCCGCGAGGAGGCGCGGGCGCAGATGCTCCAGGTGATGCCCGAGCCCGTCGTCGAGGGCACGCTGACCATCCTGGGCGAGCCCACCGCGGCCGAGCGGGCCGTCAGCCCCGACGTCGAGCTCGTGCTCGGGCGCGCGCCCCGCACCTTCGCCCACTGGGCCGCCCGCAACCTGCCTGCCTTCCGATGAGCCCGGCCGATGGGCGCGGACCGATGGGCGCGGACCGATGAGCGCGGACCGATGAGTGCGGCCGATGTACGCGGACCGATGAGCGCCGCGGTCGAGCGTTTCCTCGCCGAGCCGCACGTGGCCACCCTCACCACCCTGCGCCCGGACGGCTCGCCGCACGTGGTCGCGGTGCGTTTCACCTGGGACCGTGCCGCGGGCCTGGCCCGGGTCCTGACCACCGGCGCCACCCGCAAGTCCAGGAACCTCGCCCGGCCGGGCGGGCGTGTGGCGCTCTGCCAGGCGGTGGGGTTCCGATGGGTGACGCTCGAAGGCGCCGCCACGGTGCACGACGCGCCCGAGCGGGTGGCCGAGGGCGTACGCCGCTACGCCGCCCGCTACGGGGCGCCGCCGCCGAACCCGCCCGGCCGCGTGGTCATCGAGATCGCGGTCGACCGCGTCACCCGGCTCAACGTCTGAACCCGGACTCCACACGAAGGACCACCAGATCATGCCCGTTCAGCACATCCTCGACTCCACCATGCACCACCGGGAGTCCGGCGCAGGGACGCCGATCGTCTTCCTGCACGGCAACCCGACCTCGTCCTACCTGTGGCGGGACGTCATGCCGGCCGTGGGCGCCGGACGGCTCCTGGCACCCGACCTCATCGGCATGGGCGAGTCGGGCAAACCCGATATCGAGTACACCTTCGCCGACCACGCCCGCTACCTCGACGCCTGGTTCGACGCGCTCGGCCTCCAGGACGTGGTGCTGGTCGGGCACGACTGGGGCGGCGCCCTGGCCTTCGACTGGGCCGCCCGCCACCCGGATCGGGTACGCGGCATCGCGTTCACGGAGACCATCGTCAAGCCGATGACCTGGGAGGAGTTCCCGGAGGGCGGCCGCGAGCTGTTCCGGGCCATCAAGACCGAGGGCGTCGGCGAGGCCATGATCCTGGACGACAACACCTTCATCGAGCAGGCCCTGCCGGGCACCGTCGCGACGCCGCTCTCCGAGGGGGACCTGGACGTCTACCGCAAGCCGTACCCGACGCGCGAGAGCAGGCTGCCGCTCCTGCGCTGGCCGCGGTCGATGCCGCTGGGCGGCGAGCCGGCCGACGTCGTGGCCAGGATCGAGGCGTACGACCGGTGGCTGGCGGACAGCCCCGACGTGCCCAAGCTGCTGCTCACGTTCGCGCCCGGGCCGGGGGCGATGATGCACGACGGCATGGTCGCGTGGTGCGCCGCCACCATGGCGGGCCTGGAGATCGAGCGCTCCGAGGCCGTCGCCGGGCACCACACGCCGGAGGACCAGCCCGCCCTGATCGCCGCGGCCGTCTCGTCCTGGGCGGATCGGCACGGCCTCCGACGAACCGGCGCGGAATAACGCCCCCCGTGTCACGGCTGACCCGTGGCGTGACCACGATTCTCGTGACCGGTGCCACCGGCAACGTCGGCCGGGAGGTCGTCGCCCGGCTGGCGGCCGCCGGCGTCTCCGTCCGGACGCTCGTGAGGGACGCGCGGCGGGCCCCGGAGGGCGTCGATGCGGTGGAGGGGGACCTGGCCGTCCCGGCCACGCTGGAGCCGGCGCTGGCCGGGGTGGAGGCGGTGTTCCTGATCTGGCCGTTCCTCACCGCCGAAGGCGCCCCACCCGTCCTCGACGTCCTGGAGCGCCACATCCGGCGCGTCGTCTACCTGTCCTCGTCAGGCGTGAACGCGGCAGGGGTGAACGCGGCAGGGGTGAACGCGGCAGGGGTGAACGCGGCAGGGGTGAACGCGTCAGGGGTGAACGCGGCAGGGGTGAACGCGTCAGGGGTGGGCAGCGCCTCCGGGCGGCAGACCGACCCGATCAATCAGCTCCATGCCGACATGGAGCGCCTGATCACCGGGTCCGGTATGGAGTGGACCGTCCTGCGGGCCGACACGATCGCCTCCAACACGCGCGGCTGGGCCGCCCAGATCCGCGACGCGGGCGTCGTGCGCGGTCCCGAGATCGCCCCCACGGCGGTGGTCGATCCGCGTGACGTCGCGGCCGTGGCGGCGCTGGTGCTGGCCGGTGGGGGGCACATGGGGCGGACGTACGTGCTGACCGGCCCCGAGGTGATCGGGCGGGCCGATCAGGTACGGGCGATCGGGGAGGCCGTCGGGCGCCCGCTGCGCTTCGAGAAGGTCCCCGTGGAGGAGGCGCGGGCCCGGATGCTCGCCGACGGCCGGCCTCCCGCACTGGTGGAGGCCCTGCTGTCCGCCGCCGGGACGCGAGCGCGGTCAGGAGTGGTCACCACCACGGTCGAACAGCTCACCGGCGAGCCGGCACGCACGTTCGCCCGGTGGGCCGCCGACCACGCCGCCGACTTCCGCTGACCACCCGCCCGCCTGACCACCCGCCCGCCGCGGCGCCCCGGTTCCGGCGATGCCGGTGAGGTCTGAAAGCCGCCGGTGTCAGACGTGTCGTGACTGTTTGGCTGAGTCGTTCCCCGAAGCAGCCATCAACGTCCGAACGGAAACCCATGTCCACGGCAGTCCTCACCCGCTCGCGCCCGCCCGTCGTCGGCTGGCTCGCCGTCACCACGCTCACCCTCGGCATCTTCGCCATCGTCACCAGCGAGATCCTGCCCATCGGCCTGCTGACCACCATCGCGGCGGACTTCGGCGTCTCGGAGGGCACCGCGGGCCTGACCATGACCCTGCCGGGCGTCGTCGCTGCGATCGCCGCCCCGGCCGTCACCCTGGCCACCGCGCGCCTGGACCGCCGGGTGATGCTGTGCGCGCTCATGGTGGTGCTGGCCCTGGCCGACGTGCTGGCGGCGGTCGCCTCCGCCTACTGGGTGATGCTGGTCTCCCGGGTGCTCGTGGGGCTCACCATCGGCGGCTTCTGGTCCATCGGCGCCGGGCTGGCCGCCCGGCTGGTGCCGGCCCGGTCGGTCGGCACGGCCACGGCCCTGATCTTTTCCGCCGTGCCGCTGGGGTCGGTGCTCGGCGTGCCGGCCGGAACCCTCATCGGGCACGTCGCGGGCTGGCGGACGGCCTTCGTGGCCCTGGCCGCACTGTCGGCCGTCGTCCTGGCGGCCCTGCTCGTGCTGGTGCCCCCGCTGCCCGCGCGGCAGGTAACCAGCGCCCGGGTGCTGCGCGACCTCCTGCGCGGGCGGGGCACCAGGGTGGCGCTGCTCGCCACCGCCCTCGTCGTCCTGGCCCACTTCGGCACCTACACCTACGTCACACCGTTCCTGGAGCAGGTCACCGGGCTCGACCCGGCCTCCGTCAGCGCCGCCCTCCTCGCGTACGGGGTGGCGGGCATCGCGGGCAACTTCGTGGCCGGCCGGGCCGTCGCCGTGGCCCCGCGGGGCACGTTCGCCGCGGCCGGCTGCCTGATCGCCGCCGTGACGCTCCTGCTGCCCGTAGTGGGTACGCGGGCCGGCGGCGCCTTCGCGCTGCTCGTGCTCTGGGGGCTGGCCTACGGGGCCGTGCCGGTCTGCTCCCAGGCGTGGTTCGCCAGGGCCGCGCCCCACGCTCCGGAGGCCGCCACGGTCGTGTTCACCTCGTCGTTCCAGGCCACGTTCGCGCTCGGCGCGCTGCTCGGCGGGGTCGTCGTGGACGCGGTCTCCGTCTCGGCGGTGATGGTGTGCGGCGCTCTGGCGGCGCTGCTCATGGCGGCGTCACTGGGACGGCTGGGCCGCTCCGGCTGACGCCGGAGCGTGCTCGCGGCGTAGGCGCAGCAGGCGGCGCATCGCCACGATGCCCGCCAGCGGCCCCACGGCGAGCACGGCGAACGCCCACCGCCAGCCGACGGCCTGCTCGGCGGCCGGGACCAGCCAGATCGTCGCGCCGGTCAGCAGGAAGCCGAACGCCATCTGCAGGGTCAGCGCCGTGCCCACGTAGCTCTGGTCGGCCAGCTCGGTGACCAGCGCGGAGAACTGCACCGAGTCGCCCACGACGCTGTACCCCCACACCAGACCGACCACGACCAGCAGCCAGAGCGGCGCCCCCATGAGCAGCCCGATGAACGCGGCGCAGGCAGCCGAGACGGCCATCATGCCGATCGCGGTGCGCTCGCGGCCGAAGCGGTCGCCGAGCAGGCCGCCGGTGTAGTTGCCGAGGCCGCCGACGGCGAAGACGCCGAAGGTGACGTAGATCCCGAGGAGCGAGTCCTCCATCCCGTGGACGCGCAGCGCCGACGTCCTCCCCGTCCGCTGCGCGTGCGGCGGCATGGGCGTGCGCCTGATCGCATGCGAGGAGTCGCCGCTGGCCGTCGCCGAGCCGGCGGGGCCGGCGGGCCGTCACTGAGCTGTTCGCCCGCCGGCGCGGTCCGTCAGACCTCCAGGACCATGCCGTCCTCGGCGAGTTCGAGGTCCAGCTCCGCCCGCCGCGCCAGGACCTGCGGCCCCGCGTGGGTGAGCAGCAGCCGCCGGCATCGCAGCCGGTCGAGCCGGGCGATCAGCTCCGGCACGTGCAGGTGGTGGCGCACGGCCCGGTCGAACGTGTAGCCCTCGCAGAGGAACAGGTCGGCCCCGTCGGCGACGTCGATCAGGGTGTCGGTCCAGGCGCTGTCGCCGCTGTAGGCGATCGTGCGGCCGCCCACCTTCACGCGCAGCGCCAGCGCGGCCGCCCCGGCGGCGTGGTCCGCCTCGTACGCCCGTACCTCGACGTCCTCGACCAGCGCGGACGAGCCGGGCGCCACCTCGTGGACGTGCACCGGGAACCGCCTGCTCACCGACGCAGAGCCCGGGAACAGCACCTCCATCGCCCGCTCCAGCCGCGCCTGGAGGCCGGGCGGCCCCACCAGGTGCAGCGGCCGCACCCGCCGCGTGAACTGGCCGTCCAGGATGAGGAACGGCAGCCCGCCGAAGTGGTCGCCGTGCAGGTGCGACACCGCCACGACCGAGACGTCGCCCGGCTGCAGCCCGAGCCGCTTCAGCCCGGTCAGAGCCGTGGCGCCGCAGTCGACGAGCAGCGCCCCGTCACTCCCCGCGGCCTGGACGTGCACGCACGTCTGCAGCATGCCGCCGTCGCCGAACGCGTTACCGGCCCCCGCCAGCGTGACCCGTACAGGAGCGTCCATGGTCAGGAGTCTGGCATGTGGCTCATTCTCCGGCCGCCTCCTGGGCCACGCGCTCCAGGCGGCTCCGGTACTCTTCCCACCACTCCGGGCCGGCCTCCGGCAGGTTGCCGGCGTCGGCGCGCAGGCCGGCGGCGCCGTCGATCAGCTCGCGCACGATGTCGGCGTGGCCGGCGTGCCGGTTGGTCTCGGCGGTCACGTGGATGAGGATCTTGTGCAGCGTGACCTCGTTCCGGTGCTCCGGCCACCACGGCACGCGCCCGGTCGACTCCAGCGTGAGCGCGCCGACCGTGGCGTCCGTGTGCTCCCACGCGCGGTGGTACAGCGCGATGATCTGCTCGCGGGACTCGTCGGCGGTGGCCCACAGGTCGGCGTTGGGCTCGGCGCCCTCCTCGAACCACGGCTGCGGCTCGGCCGACGGCCGTCCGAAGACCTCGCCGAAGTACCCGAGCTCGACGCTCGCCAGGTGCTTGACCAGGCCCAGCAGGTTCGTGCCGGTCGGGGTCAGGGGGCGGCGGGCGTCGTACTCGGAGAGCCCGTCGAGCTTCCACAGCACGGCCTCGCGGGCGGTCTGGAGGTAACGGTGGAGGTCCGCTTTGGGGTCGTAGCTGGTCATGCCGGGCATTGTGTCACCGATCGGGCGTCAGGCGGCGTCGTGGAAGACCAGGCCGAGCGTGCGCCGCAGACCGTGCCGCACCGTGCTGACGCCGTGCCGTACCGGGGCGGCCGAACAGCCCCGCGCCGAGGCGACGGGCCGGTCCCGGGTGGTGAACACGAGGCCGTGGCCCTGCGGCAGCAGCGTCACCGTGCCGCGCGACTGGGCGCGGGGCCGCTGCTCGACCAGCAGGAACTCCCCTCCGCCGTAGCCGGATCCGGGCTCGTCCAGGCCGATCACCACCTGCAACGGGAACACCAGGTCCCCGTACAGGTCGCGGTGCAGGGCGTTCCAGTCGCCCTCGCGGTAGCGCAGCAGGATCTGCGTGGACTTGGTCTGGCCGGCCTCGTGGCACATCGCCAGCCACGCGTCGAGGGTGTCCGGCCAGGGCGCGGGCCTGCCGAGCCGGGCCGCCCAGTCCCGGGCGATCGGCAGCAGGCGTGGGTACAGCGCCTGGCGCAGCTCCTCGACCAGAGCGGGGAACGGCCGGGCGAAGTACCGGTACTGCCCGCGCCCGAAGCGCAGCCGCTCCATGTCGACGGTCGAGCGGAACAGCGCGGCCTCCTCGTACAGCTCCGCGATCCCCCGGCACTCCTCGGCCGTGAGGAGCGGGCCGGTCAGCGCGCAGCCGTGGGCGTCCATCTCCCCGGCCAGCCGTCCCCAGTCGGCCCGCCCGACCCGTTCGGGTGAGGTGAGCTGTGAGGTGAGCTGTGATGTGTGCATGGCGTCTCTCCTTTCCCTCTCTTCAACACCGGAGGGCCCCGGAATCCCGGCGGTTTTCGGACGTCACGCTGCGGTCACGGCACGCCCTCGATGATGAGGCCATGGAGAGAACATGCATCCGCAAGGCATGCGCCGTCCTGCTGGGCTCCCTGAGCCTGGCCGCCACGCTCGTCGCGTCGGCGGGCGCAGCCGGCGCGCAGACCACCGACACGACGCAGCAGACGATCAGTGGACCGTCGGCCGGAGACCGCGCCGGTCCTCGGTGTGGGGAGGGCTGGTACTGGAGCGACCGCTGGGACAGGTGCGTACGGCGCCGCTGACCGCTCGTCCACCCCGGCCGGATGTGACGCCTCAGCGTCCCGGTGTCCCGGCACCGGGCGCCGAGGCATGCGATCTCGCGATGAGCCCGGTCACGCGCGCAGGTCGTCCGTGGCTTCCTGGTACGCCGCGGCGGCCCGGGTGAAGTAGTCGAACAGCACGTCGAGCTGCTCGGGCGAGTATCCGCGGAGGATCTCGCCCACCTTCTCGCGGGCCGGCGCCATGACCTCGTCCAGCCGGGCGGGCTTGCCGACCGTCTCCACGATGACCTTGCGGCGGTCGTCCGGCGACGGGGTTCGCCGTACGTACCCCGCCTGCTCCAGCCGGTCGATGAGGCGCGTGGTCGGCCCCGTCGTCAGCCCGGCGCGCTCGCCCAGCTCGCCGGGGGTCATCGGGCCGTTGAGCTCCAGGATGTTGAGCGCGTACAGGTCGGTGGCCCCGAGGTCGCAGGCCCGCGCGCCGGCCTGGCCGTGCAGCAGCACCGCGCTCAGGTAGCGGCGGTAGACCGCGCCCGCGTCCGGTCGCATCCCCTGTGTTGACACCGTCACGCCTCCATGTCTAATCTCTTCCTCAGAGAAGAGAAATCTTCGGAGAAGAAACTTCTTCTGTGAAGCTACCATGGAGGAGCAGGGGCATGAACCACCAGCGCACCACCGAGGCCGACACCGCCGCCGTCCGGCACCTGCTGGAGCGGTCCTGCGAGGCGTGGGGCCGCGGCGACGGCGCCGCCTACGGCGAGCTGTTCACCGACGACGCCACCGACGTCACCTTCGTCGGCACCGTCTACCAGGGCGGCGAGGAGATCGGCCGCGCGCACCAGGCCCTGTTCGACAGCTTCCTCAAGGACACCCGCCTCGCCATGGAGATCCTCGACATCCGCTTCTACGGCGCGGACACGGCCGTGGTCGTCAGCCGCGGCGACGTCCACAAGGGCAGGCCGGGAAAGCTCGGCAAGGTCCAGACCTACACGCTGGTCCGCGGCGAGGACGGCCGCTGGCGCATCGCGGCCATCCAGAAGACCAAGCGGCAGCGCCTGATGGAGGCCGTCTCCTTCAAGTTCCAGCCCGCCACCAAGCCCCGCTGACCCCGACCCCGCCGACCCCCGGGAGCAGGACACACACATGGCGACCATCGCCGTCATCGGCGCCACCGGCCGCACCGGGCGCGTCCTCGTGGAGCGGGCGCTGGCCTCCGGTCACGACGTCACCGCGATCGCCCGCCGCCCCGAGACCCTGGGCCTGCGGCACCCCCGCCTCACCCCGCACGCCGCCGACGTGCTGCGCCCCGGCGACCTCGCCGGGACCCTGTCCGGGCACGACGCCGTCGTCTCGGCCCTCGGCTCGACCGGCCGCGGCCCCACCACCGTCTACTCCGCCGGGACCGCGGCCATCGTCGCCGCCATGGGCACGAGCCGCCGGCTGGTCGTCCTGTCCTCGGCCGGGCTGGGGACGCCGCCCGGCGCGGGCCCCGTGACCAGGCTCGCCGGCCGGCTGCTGCACCGCGTCATGCGCCACCCGTACGCCGACATGCGGCTGATGGAGCGGCTGCTGACCGCCACGGACCTCGACTGGACCGCGATGCGACCCACCGGCCTGACCGACCGGCCCGCCACGGGCCGTCCGCGCGTGAGCGTCGGCGCCACGGAGCGCGTCGGCACCCGCACGTCCCGGGCCGAGCTGGCGGCCTTCATCCTCGACCGGCTCGACGACCCGGCGACCTTCCGCACCACGGTGGCCATCTCGTCCTGAGCCGAACGGCGGATCATGTCCTGCGGTCGCCCGTCCTCTCGTCCTCGCCTCGTCCGCCTCCGACGGGCGGGCGTCGGCTCATCCGGAGTGACGGGCCTCCCGCTGGAAGAGGCGGAGGGTGTCGCTCAGCTCGCGTTCGATGATGCGCCCCGACGCTTCGGAGTCGCCGGCGCGGATGGCCTCCACCAGCGCCGCGTGGGAGTCGTCGCCCAGCGCCGGGTCGTGGGCGCGCAGGTCCACCAGGGCCATCAGGTCGGTCAGCCCCCGTCGTAGCACCGGGACGAAGTCCGCGAACAGGCCGGCGAGCAGCGGGTTGTGGCCCGCCGCCACCACGGCCGTGTGCAGCGCGATGTCGGCGTCCACGAACCCGGCGTCGTCCGCCTCCACGGCCGCCCGCCGCCGCTCCTCCAGCGCCCGGTCCATCGCCTCCAGGTCCTCCTCGGTGCGGCGGGCCGCCGCGATCCGGGCCGACTGCACCTCGACCATGGTCCGCACCTCGTACAGGTCCACCACGGCGGCACGGCGCAGACGGGCAGGCCAGTCCTCCGCCGGCTCGGTGGCGATCACGTACACGCCGGCGCCCTGACGGGCGGCGAGCAGGCCGGCACCGCTGAGCGCGCGGATCGCCTCGCGGACCGTCGAGCGGCCCACGCCCAGCTCCCTGGCCAAGGTGGTCTCGCCGGGAAGCTTGGTGCCGACCGGCCAGTGGCCGCCGGTGATCTGCTCGCGCAGCCGCTGGGTTGCCTGGTCCACGAGGGGGCTGCGGCTGAGCGGGGCGAGACCGGGCGACGTCATCCGTACCTCTCAGGTTGTCTGAGGAGCTGTGGTGTGGTTAGTGTAGCGCCCATGACGCTGCCCGGTCTTCTTCTCGGCCGCCGCGGCGGGGCCTGACGCGATCGGCGCCCCGCCGCGGGACCCCGTGCCGCCGGTCGCCTGCCGTTCCCCGTCGCCAGGCCCGTTCCAGGCCCGTTCCACAGAACGGGTCATCCCGGAGAACGGGCCGTCCCAGAGAAGAGGACCTCCATGTCCACGTCGTTCCCCGGCCTGCGCACCCCCTCCGGCGCGGTGCCCGCCGCGCAGCCGCGCTGGAACCCCCAGCGGCCCAGCGCGATGCCGTCCTTCCGCTACCGGCCCGTCCACGACCGCGTCGCCGTTCCCCTGGAGGGCCGGCGGTGGCCCTCGCGAACCGTCACCGCCGCCCCCCTGTGGGTGCCGGTCGACCTGCGCGACGGCAACCAGGCCCTGGCCGACCCCATGGACCCGGAGCGCAAGCGCCGCATGTTCGAGCTGTTCCTCGCCATGGGCTTCAAGGAGATCGAGGTCGGCTACCCGTCGGCCAGCCGGACGGACTTCGACTTCGTCCGCCTGCTCGTCGAGCACGACCTGGTGCCCGACGACGTCACCCCGGTCGTGTTCACGGCCGCCCGGCGCGACCTGATCGAGCGGACGTACGCCTCGATCGAGGGGCTGCCGCGCGCCGTCGTCCACCTCTACACCGCCACCGCTCCCACCTGGCGGGACGTCGTCCTCGGGCACGGACGCGACGAGCTGCGCGCGCTCATCACCGAGGCCGCCGAGGACGTCGCCCGCGCGGCCGAGGGCCGGCCCGGGGTGCGGTTCGAGTTCTCGCCGGAGGTGTTCAACCTCACCGAGCCCGACTACGTCCTGGAGGTCTGCAACGGGCTGTCGGCGCTGTGGGACGCGAGCCCCGACCGGCCGGTGATCCACAACCTGCCGGCCACCGTCGAGGTCGCCACGCCCAACGTGTACGCCGACCAGATCGAGTACATGGACCGCCACCTCGACCGGCGCGACGGCGTCATCCTGTCGGTCCACCCGCACAACGACCGCGGCACCGGCGTCGCCTGCGCCGAGCTGGCCGTGCTGGCGGGGGCGCAGCGGGTGGAGGGCTGCCTGTTCGGCAACGGGGAGCGCACCGGCAACGTGGACCTGGTCACGCTGGCGCTCAACCTGCACGCCCAGGGCGTAGACCCGATGATCGACTTCTCCGACATCGACGTCATCCGCGAGACGGTCGAGCACTGCAACCGCATCCCCGTCCACCCCCGGCACCCGTACGGGGGCGATCTCGTCTACACGGCCTTCTCCGGCACCCACCAGGACGCGATCAAGAAGGGCTTCGCCCACCATGAACGGCGCTCCGCGGAGCTGGGCGTGACGCCGGACCGGGCGCCGTGGGCGGTCCCGTACCTGCCGATCGACCCGCGCGACGTGGGACGCGACTACGAGGCCGTCATCCGCGTCAACAGCCAGTCCGGCAAGGGCGGCGTGGCGTACGTGCTCCGCGCCGAGCACGGCCTGGACCTGCCGCGCGGGCTGCAGGCCGACTTCTCCCGGGCGGTGCAGGCCGAGGCCGAGCTGAGCGGCGGCGAGGTGACGGGGGAGCGGCTGTGGGAGCTGTTCCAGGCGACGTACGCCGGCAGGACCGGCCCCGTGGAGCTGCTGCGCTGGAAGGTGGAGGGCGCGGACGGCGAGCACGCGTTCACCGGGGACTTCGTCGTCGGCGGGCGCGAGGCGCGGGGCGAGGGGACGGGTGTGGGGCCGCTGGCGGCGCTCACCGCGGCGCTGCGCGGGCTGGGGGTCGACGTGGAGATCACCGGCTACACCGAGCACGCCGTCCCCGCCTCCGCACACCCCGCCTCGGTGGGTCCCGGCGGCGCGGAGAGCGTGGCGGCGGCGTACGTGGAGTGCCGGGCCGGCGACGCGACCGCGTGGGGGGTGGGCCTGGCCTCCTCGGTCCTGACCGCCGCCGTGGACGCCGTCGTGTCGGCCGCCAACGCCGCCCTCGGCGCTCCCGGCGCCCCGGGCGCCTGATCAGGAGAAGGCGTCCACCCCGGTGAGCTCGCCGGACAGCTCCCAGAGCCGGGCCGCCTCGTCCGGGTCGACGGCCCACGGCTTGACCCCGCCGACGAGCATGTCGTCGGTCGTGGCCGGCTCGGCGACGTCGCAGTCCTGGCAGTAGGCGCCGCCGTGGTCGTCGAGCAGGGGCGAGGTCGCCGCCCACGTGGCGGTGGCCGCCCCCTGCCGCGGGGTCTTGAAGCCGGCGGCCGGAGTGCCGTCCGGCGTGATCCAGCCGAGCGCGGCCTGCTCCTCCAGAGGTACGTGTCGTTGCAGCGGCGTCAGGATGCTGCCGGGGTGCACGGCGTACGCGTGCACCCCGGCCGCGGCGCCCAGCCGGTCGAGGTGGACCGCGAACAGCGCGGCCGCGGTTTTGGCCTGGG
The DNA here is from genome assembly GCF_040605905.1 of Nonomuraea sp. NPDC005501. Taxonomy (NCBI): domain Bacteria; kingdom Bacillati; phylum Actinomycetota; class Actinomycetes; order Streptosporangiales; family Streptosporangiaceae; genus Nonomuraea; species Nonomuraea sp. NPDC005501. Next base: position 160,111 of record NZ_JBEXDT010000004.1, read on the forward strand.
CGTAGGCCAGCCAGCCGTCGTACCCGCCCCGGAAGTGGACGTCGTCCCACCGCATGCCGGACAGGAAGTGCCCGGAGGAGGAGACCGCCACCACGCGCGCCCCGCCCGCGGCGAGGACGGGGCGCAGGTGGTTGACCAGCGCGTGGTGCCCGAGGTGGAGGGCGAAGTGGGCCTCCCAGCCGGGGCCCACGCGGGTCTCGGGGCAGGCCATGACGCCCGCGTTGGCGATGACCACGTCGATCGCCCGGCCCTTCTCCAGGAGGTCGCCGGAGAAGCGCCGCACGTCCGCCTGGTCCATCAGGTCGAGCGGGCCCACCTCCGCACGCGGCACGTCGCGCAGGGCCGCACCGGCCGCGTCCGGGCGGCGGGCGCCCACCACCACCCGGGCGCCGGCCCCGGCCAGCGCCCGCGTGATCTCAAGGCCCAGCCCGGAGTAACCACCGGTGACCAGGGCGGTCCGTCCTGTCAGGTCGAGGCCGGCGAGCACCTCCTCGGCCGTGCTCCACGCGCCGAACCCACTACCGATCTTGTGCTGCCTGTTCATCATGGGCTCGACGCTAGAATCTAGAGCTCGCTCTAGGTCAAACCGAGGAGGGAAGCGTGGCGGACGGTCTGTCCATCGGGGACGCGGCGGCGGCCACCGGCCTGAGCGTGCACGCGCTGCGCTTCTTCGAGCGGGAGGGCCTGCTCCTGCGCCTCATCCCGCGCTCCGCCGGGGGCCGCCGGGTCTACGAGCCGGCGGACGTGGAATGGCTGCTGCTCTGCAACCGGCTGCGCGAGTCGGGCATGCCGATCGCGACGCTGAGGAGGTTCGCCGGACTGGTGCGCTCAGGCCCCGGCAACGAGCGCGACCGCCTGGAGCTGCTGCGCGAGCACGAGCGCGACGTCCGCGCCCGGATCGCCGAGCTGACCGCGAGCCTGGAGGTCATCCACGGCAAGGTGGTCGCCTACGAGCGGCACGTCGAGGACGGCACCGCCACCGGCCTCTGGTCCCCGACCCCCTCACCCCCCGCCTGACCGCTCACGCCACACCGGGGGCCGGTCACCGGACGGAGCCGTTCCACTGCCAGGCCGTGCGACGGGAGAGCCCCGGGAGGGTGGTGCGGCCCGTGCACCACAGCAGCGTCTCCGCCGGTCCGTGTCCCGCCGGCGCGTCCGGGAAGAGCCGGGCGACGACCGCGGCGCTCGGGCCGTCCGGCGGCGTCCAGTCCAGGCCGAGCGTGCGGGTGATGTCGTACGTGTGGACGGCCAGCTCGACGACGCCCATGGCGGCGAAGCCGGTGGCGTCGGAGTGTCCCCACGGGTGCCACGCTCGTGCCTCGGCCGGAGTGGTCCGCACGGTGGCGGCCAGAAGGGTGGCGGCGATGCCGACGCCCTCCAGGCAGGCGTCGGCGGGCGCGGCCGGGTCCAGCGAGGCGAACAGGGTGATGTAGCGGTCGGCCGGCCGGGCGACGAGCAGACCCGCGTACCCCACCAGCCCGAGAGCGAGGTGGTCGAGTGTCGTCCGGCAGGACCAGTCGAGGTCGCCGGCGGGCCGCGACCAGTCCTGGCCGGTCCCCTTGCCCAAAATCGCCAGGCATTCCTCCGCGGTGGCGGCCAGGAGGTCGGCGGGGGTCGGTGCGGGGTTCATGGGTCTCTCCTCGTACGGGTGCCGTTGGGCCACCGACACGCTGACAGGAGGAGAGGCACGGGGACAGTGACAGGAATGACGGTTTGCCACAAAAAGCTGCCATATCCTCGGTCGGGTGAGTGCCGGCACCGTCGCCCTGGTCGTGCCCGAGGGCATCGGGATCCCATCCTGGGATCTGTACGAGCTCAGCATCCCGTGCACGGTTTTCGGCAAGCCACAGCCCGACCTGGCCGACCCCTGGTACGACCTGCGCCTGTGCGCCGTGGGCCCGGGCGGATCCGGCGGCGGCGGGTCCCCGTACGAGCTGAGCGTGCGGACCCGCTACGGCCTGGACGGCCTCGCCGGCGCGGACACCGTCATCGTGACCTCCGTGCCCGACCCGTGCGTCGAGGACGGTGAGCCGCTGCCCCCCGGCCTCGCCGACGCGCTGCGCCGCGCACACGAGGCGGGCGCCCGCATGGTGTCGCTGTGCACCGGTGCCTTCGCGCTGGCCGAGGCGGGGCTGCTCGACGGCCGCCGCGCCACCGCCCACTGGATGCACACGGCCCAGCTCGCCGCCCGCTACCCGGAGGTGCTGGTGGACGACTCCGTGCTGTACGTGGACGACGGTGACGTGCTGACCAGCGCCGGCGTGACCGCCGGCCTTGACCTCTGCCTCCACCTGGTGCGCCGCGACCTCGGCGCGCACGTCGCCAACCAGCTCGCCCGGCGCATGGTGGTGCCCGCCCACCGGCCCGGCGGGCAGGCGCAGTTCGTGGACCTGTCCGTCCCGGTGACCGACGACGCGGGGCTGGAGCCGGTGCTGGAGTGGGCTCGGGCCAGGCTTGACCAGCCGCTCACGGTCGAGGATCTGGCTCGCCGGGCCGCGATGAGCCCGCGCACCTTCTACCGGCGCCTCAGGGCCGCGACCGGCACAACGCCGCTGCGGTGGCTGCTCAACCAGCGGCTCGGCCTGGCGCAGCGCCTGCTGGAGTCGACGGACCTGCCGATCGAGAGGGTGGGGGAGCTGAGCGGCCTCGGCACCGCCAACAACCTGCGCCACCACTTCCTCAGGCAGGTCGGCGTCTCGCCCGGCGACTACCGCCGCGCCTTCCCGCGCTCGGGCTCACACTCCGGCGAGGTCACTCGTCCCGGAGCCGCTCCGGAGCGGCGGTCCGGCGCAGCAGGGGACGGGAGAGCCGGGCCACCACCAGGGCGGCGAGGATCCCGATCCCGGCCATGACCACCGCCCGCCCGCCCGCCACGGCCAGCGCCGCGGGCGTCTCGGCGTACACCTCCGGCACCGTCGCGATCACGACCGCCGCCCCGGCGACGGCCGCGACGGCGCACACCGGCAGGGAGGCGATGAGCGCCTGCCGGGCGAGCACCCGGCCCAGCGAGGGCGCCTCGGTGCCGGAGGCCGCGAGGGCGGCGAACGAGCCGCGGTGGTCGAGCAGCGCCTCGGCCTGGTGCGCCACGAGGGCGGCGGCCGAGACGACGAGCGCGAACAGCAACGACAGGTCCACGAGCGCGTACGCCGTGACGGCGAACGGCGACTCGGCCACGTAGCCTTTCACGATCCCCGGCCCCTGCTGGGCGCCCACCATGGCTCCGAAGAACACGGTCAGCCCCACCACGGACAGCGCGCGGGCCCACCCCCGAGGGTCCGCCTCCAGCATCCGGGCCGCGAGCAGCGTCTCCGCCTCCCCGGTGCGGTGCCCCACCCGGCGGGCGGCGGCCCCGATCAGCCAGGCCGCGCTGAGAACCAGCCCGAACAGCAGCAGCACCGCTCCGGTCACGAGGACCGCCGACATCCCGTACGCGTCCAGCCGCAGGAGCCGGCCCTTCCCGGTCAGGATCGCCACCATGAGCCCCCCACCCACCGTGACCATCACCAGGTCGCGGACGTGAGCTTGAGCCGGCCGGGACCGCCGCGTCACGCCCAGCGGTGAGGCGATCACGTGCCGCCCCGCCAGCAGCCCCGACAGCATCCCCCAGAGCGCGACCCCCAGCAGGACGCCGAGCGCCGTCAGCGGTGACGCGCCGCCGAGGGCCCAGGCCCCCGCCAGGTACACCGCGGCGCCGCACACCCCTCCCACCAGGGCCTGCCGGCCTCCTTCGTACGCACCGAGCAGCCGGACGTCGCCCGGCGTGGCCCCCGCCAGCCGCAGGGCGGCCAGCCGCCTCTCCCGGGTGGCCGCGGCCAGGCGGCTCACCTGGTGGACGAAGGCCGCCGCGGGCACCGCCAGCAGCGCCAGGACCAGGGCGGTGACCGCCCGCCGGTCGGGGGTGGCGAACGCGGCCATCACCCCATGCACCTGCACCGGCTCGCCGGAGCCGGCGTCGGCCAGTCCCAGCCGGGTCCCCCGGTCGAGCGCGCTCACCGCCGAGGTGAGCAGGCTGACCGCCGAGCAGAGCAGGAGCACCGCGAGCGCCGCCCCCGCGGCCATGAGGCGCCCGCGCGCCCGCTCCCTCGGGGAGCCACCCCGGGCCAGCATCCGGGCCAGCGCGATCACGTGGTCACCTCCGCGGCGACGGTGCCGTCACGCAGGACGACCTCCCGGTCGGCGTAGGCGGCCACGCGGTTGTCGTGGGTCACGAGCACCAGGGCGGCGCCGCTCCCGCGGGCCGTACGGACCAGCTCGTCCAGCACCCGCTCTCCGCCGAGGGAGTCGAGGGCGCCGGTCGGCTCGTCGGCGAACACCACGCGCGGGCCGGTGACCAGCGCGCGGGCCACCGCGACCCGCTGAGCCTCGCCGCCGGACAGCTCGCCGGGGCGGTGGTCGGCGCAGCCGGCCACGCCCAGCCGCTCCAGCCAGGACCGGGCCGTGTTCAGCGACTCCTGGCGCGGATGGCGGCCGAACAGCAGGGGTAAGGAGACGTTCTCGGCCGCCGTCAGCTCGGGCACGAGCCGGCCGGACTGGAAGACGACGCCGAAGCTCTCCCTGCGCAGCCTCGCGCGGCCCGCCTCGTCCAGGGCGTCGACGCGCCGCCCGTCGAAGACGACCTCTCCCGACTCCGGCCGGACGATCCCGGCCAGGCAGTGCAGCAGCGTGGACTTGCCGGACCCGCTCGGCCCGGTGATCGCGACGATCTCGCCGTCGCCGATCGTCAGGGACACCTCGTTCAGCGCGACGGTCCGGCCGAACGTCTTACGCAGCGCGCGTGCCTCAAGCATCGCCGCCCTCCTTCAGGTCCGTGAGGCGGCCGAGGGCCGTCTCGATCCAGCGCAGATCGGCGTCGAGGTGCTGGAGCGCGTAGTCGGCTGCCAGCGCCTCGGCGGGTGAGCCCGCGGCCTTCTCGGCGGTCAGCTCCCGCATGCGGGCCAGGTGCGCGGCCCGCTGCCTGAGCAGGTAGCCGTCGGCGGCGCCACCGGCCAGGCCGGCGACGACGACGCGGGAGAAGAGCGGGCTGGAGACGTACGGGGCGGGCGGCTCCGTCTGTTCGAGCCAGCGCGCCAGCTCGGCGCGGCCCCGCTCGGTGATCGCGTAGACCGTCCGCTCAGGGCCGGCCTCCTGCGCCGTCTCCGCCACCTCGGCGAGCCCGTCGCGCTGGAGGCGCTGCAACGTCGCGTACACCTGGCCGTACGCGAGCGGCTTGGCGCCGGGCAGGCGCCGGTCGTGCTCGCGCTTGAGCTCGTATCCATGCTTCGGGCGTTCGGTCAGCAGCCCGAGCATGACATGTCCTGTCGACATGGCCGCGACTATACATGGAATGTATACATGCCATGAATAGCTTCAGGTCGAAGCGGGGCGGAGGGTGATCGTGCAGGAGGCGCCGAGGTGGCCGGCGAGGCCGTCGAAGCGGGCGGTGAGCGCCGGGCCCGTCGTGGCCCCGGCCAGCCGGGGGTGACCCTGGACCAGGGCCGTCACCGGCCGGCGCCAGGTGACGGTCAGCTCGTCCAGGTCGCAGCGGGGGTCCGCCACGGTGAGGGTCGCGGTGCCGTCCGGCAGCTCGCGGAGCAGGACGGCGCAGGGCGCGGAGGCGGTCAGGGGGCCGGCCGTGCCCGGGTTCCAGAAGTTGACACCGGTCAGCCCGAGTGACGGGACGTGGACGCCCTGCACGCGGGAGGTGTTGGCGAGGACGCGGGCCCAGCCCGGGTCGGCGGCGCGGGCCCGGGTGCGTTCCTGAGTGGCGCCGGGGAGGAGCAGGTAGACGTACGCGGCGTCGCGCGGGTCGGCGCCGTGGTCCAGCCAGAGCGTCACGTAGTCGCGCGCCACAGCGCCCGCCGCGTCCGCCCCTGCTGCCCCGGCGCGCCGCTCGCGGAGGACCCGCAGGGGACCGCCACCGGGCAGGACGTAGCCGCCGTGCCCGTCCAGGTGCGCCCAGCGCGCGACCCCCGTGTCTTCCGGAAGGTCATCGGCGACCACCCGGGTGCCGTCGACCGTGAGAGGCGCGCCGGTGCGGCGGTTGTCGAGGACCGTCTCGACCGGGACGCCGTCCTCGCTCCTGATGCCCGCCCCCAGGCACAGCACCGCGTCGTCCAGGAAGAACCACGACTTGAACGCCTCCATCGTGCTGTCCAGCCCGTTGAGGTGCTGCCCGACCGCCGCGTACGCGCCGTCGGACGCGCCCCCCACCCACCGGCCCGGCGGGCACGTGTCGCCCCATCCCGCGCCCGCCCCGTCGGGCAGCCGCTTGGTGGAGACCGTGGTGCCCGGCAGCCGGTACGGGTCCACGGTCGCCCAGAAGGAGTCGGAGTACTGGTCCCCGTGGCCCTCGGCCCACCAGTAGAGCATTCCGGAGCCGGTGTGCCAGCCGCGCAGGTTCTCGCCGTTGCCGTGCTCGTAGTGGCCCACCCGGTACGACGCCATGCTGAGCCCCGCGCACCAGCCCGGCGCGCGGTGGACGGCTCGGGCGCTCATGGGCAGCAGCCGGTGCCCGGCCGGCTCGGGGGCCGCCGGGATCCGCTCGTCGGCCGTGACCGCCGCCAGCCGGGCGTGGAAGCCCAGGTCGCCCTCGGTCTCCGCCGTGCCGAGCATCGGCCGGGCGGTGTCGCGGGCCGCCCATCCCTTGACCATCGCCCGCCAGCGCTCCCGGTCAGCGGCCGGCGCCGTCTCGGCGAGCAGCAGGATCGACGCCGCGATCATGCGTCCCCTGCGGTGGTCACCGTACGGCCGGCGCCCGACGCCGCGCCCGCCGGCCAGATCCATGCAGAACCCGTCATGGATCACCGGCGCGAACGACCCGTCCACGCTGTCGTGGAGCACCCGCCGTTCGTGCTCGGGGATCTCCCACGGCGTGCCGCGCAGCACGGCGAACAGCGCGGCCAGCCCCGCGAGGGCCACCAAGCCGTACCCGCCCTGGTACGGCACGTACGTGTGCTGGATGAACGAGCCGTCCCGGTAGAACCCGTCGCCCTCCTCGACGTACCGCAGGACAGGGGACAGCGCGGAGGCGGCCAGCGCGGCCCGGTCCGGGTCGGCCCCGAGGACGGCGCGCAGCAACATGACCGTGCACAGGTCCACCCGGTTCGCCCCGGTGCTGTTGCCGCTGTAGTCGTACAGGCGGCGCGGCGGCACGAAGTGGTCCACGGCGTCCCGCAGCCCGTGCGCCTGCCTGGACGTGAGGTGCGGTGCGACGAGCACGGCGGCGTCGAGCAGGGCCTTGGGCACGCCGATCTGCCAGTTCCACCAGTTCCCCCTGGCCTCCGCGCCGGCGGCGTACACGTGCCGCCGGTAGTGGTCGAGGCCCGCGGCGACGGCCGAGGCGAGGCCCGGGTCGCCGGTCAGCCCGGTGCCGGGCAGCACGTACGCGCGGGCCATCGAGCGCAGCCGCGCCGGGGTGGCGTTGAACGACGGGTACGGCATGCCGGGCCAGAGCGACGTGGGGCCCGGCGCCATGGTGTCGCGGAGGCGGGCCGCCGCACGCCCCAGCTCCGTCAGCCTTTCCCGGTACGGCGGGAGCATCGCCTGCCCGGAGACCGGATCGGTGGTCAGCGCGGTCCACCGGCGGCGCAGGACGGCGAACGCGTCACCCCACAGGCCGCCGGCGGCCACCGGGACGACCGCCCCGGCCGCCGCTGCCCCGCCGAGCACCAGGAGAGATCGCCGGGTGTATCCGCGCACGGGGCAGATTATCGCGTGACGACGCGCCCGCCCTGGGACGAAGGGCGAGGGGGGAAGGGGGGAGGGGGGAAGGGGGGACCGCGATCCGATGGGGAGAGGTGCGAAGGATCGCGGCCCGTCAGGGTGGGGGAAAGGGGACGCCGGGGTCGATCCTTACCCGGTGACCTGCTCGGCCCCGGCGTCCCGTGGGGGATCTCAGGAGGGCTCGGCGATGATCGCGGCCACTCGCTGGGCGTGGCCGTGCGCAGCCCGCCTGACCGTGCCCGCGCAGGCAGTGCCCGCCGGCGCGTGCTCGGCCTGGGCGCTCACCGGCAGCTCGAACCAGACGACCTTCCCCCGCGGGGTGTGGTCGCGGCCCCAGCAGCAGGCGAGCATGTCCACCAGTTGCAGCCCGCGTCCGCGCTCGTCGTGGCGGCGGGACAGCTGTACCTGCGGCAGATCGGGGTTGGAGTCCTCGACCTCGAAGCGCAGCAGGCCGTCGGACTCGGAGACGCTGACGCCGATCGGCCCGTGGGCGTGCTCCAGGGCGTTGCTGACCAGCTCGCTGATGAGCAGCTCGGCGACCTCGACCTCGTCGGCGAAGCCCCATTGGGTCAGCTTCTTGCGGACCAGGCGGCGCGCCCTGCCCACCTGGTGGGGGTGGGGCGGGAGCCGCCAGGAGGCGACCCGGCTGTCCACCGGGGTGTTGCCGCCGAGGGCGGCGATCAATGAGACCCAGGAGTGCACGTTCATGACACGTCCTCCTGGTGAGCACTGTCACCGCAGTGGTGATCCACTGGCGGACTGGTGGGCCGGTGGTGGGACATGATCGGAACCCTTGCTTCTCGCTTCCCCCGAGCGGTCTGCTCAGGTCTTAAGCCTCCCTCACTGGTTCGCCCGAGGGGACGTGAGAAATCCCGATATAGATACCTATTTCCTGAGTAGGGGGACGGCTAGGTATGGCGGCCCGGGTGGTGGCCGTAACGGCCTGGCCACGATGGGCGAAATGGCACCTTGAAGGGTCCATAATCCTGTCCAGCGCGGCACGCGGGGGCGAGGAAGCGGGGACAGGATGGCCGGACTGACCGGCGCGGACGGCACCACCGAGGCGGACGGCTCGGCCGAGAGGGCCGGGGGCAGGACCGAGGGGTCCGGGAGCGCGACCGAGGGGTCCGGGAGCACGGTCGCGCAGGCCGGCGCCGCCGTGGCCGCGGCCCTCGGCCCGGTCCTGGAGATCACCGCGCTGCTGGTCTTCGCGGGCCTGCCCGACGCGTGGCTGCCCTCCCTCACGGCGACGCCCCAGTCCGCCGCCGCCCTCACCTTCCCCGTCGTCGGCGCGTTCCTGATCCACCACCGGCCCCGGCTGAACATGGCCTGGCTGATGTGCGCGGGCGGCCTGGCGGCCGGGATCAGCGACTTCTCCCAGGCGCTGATGTTCCGGCTCGCCGCCGAGGGAGAGCTGGCCACGGCCGGCTACCTGCGCTTCGCCGGGAGCGTCGGCTGGGCGGTGTGCGGCGTGACCCTGACGACGCTGCTACCGCTGTACTCGCCCGACGGCCGCCTGCCCTCGCCGCGCTGGCGCCCGGTCGTGGCGCTGGGGGCGGTGGCCCTGGCGGCCGAGATGCTGAGGTCGGTGTTCCGCCCGGACCCGCCGCCGTCCGGCTACGCGTTCCCGGCCGTGATCCCGAACCCGCTCCAGATCCCCGCGCTGGCGCCGTACAACGACACGATCTCCACGATCGCCTGGACCGGCATCTACGTCGCGATGGCGCTGTCGGCTCTGTCCCTGGTCGTGCGCCTGCGTCGCGCGGACTCCGTCGGCCGGCGGCAGATCGGCTGGCCGCTGCTCGCCTACATCGGGTACATCGTCTTCCTGGTCGTGGGCGCGTTCGTGCCCGGGCTGACGTGGTTGTCGATCACCTGGGCGGCGCTGATCCCGGTGGCGCTGGCCTTCTCGGTGACCCGGTACCGCCTGTACGGGATCGACACCGTGATCAGCCGCACGTTCGTGGCTGCCGGCCTGCTGGCCGTGGTCAGCGCGGTGTACTTCGGCGCCGGGGCGCTGGCCGGTCTGGTGGTCTCCGGGTACGACGAGGTCGCGGGGCTGGTGGCCGCCCTGTTCGCCGGGGCGTTCTTCCAGCCGCTGCGGCGCGCGCTGCAACGCGCCGTCGACCGCCTGCTGTACGGCAAGGTCGGCGACCCGCGGCTGCTCGCCGAGCGGCTGACCCATGAGGTGCGGCGGGCCGACCCGGCGGAGGCGCTGAACTCGGTGGTGGGGGTGCTGCGCGACGGGCTCGCCGTCGAGGGCGCCGCGGTGGAGGTGGCCGACGGCGAGCCCCGCTACGTCGAGAGCGGCCGGGTGGGCGACGAGCCGCGCGAGGTGCCGCTCGTCTGGCACGGCGAGCTGGTCGGCCGCCTGCTGGTGGGGCCGCCGGGTCCGCGCCGGTTCCCGGCCGCGCACGACGAGCGGGTGCTGGCCACGCTCACGCCGTACGCCGCCGACGTGGCCCACGCCGTGCGGATGGCCGCCGACCTGCAACGCTCCAGGGAGCGCATCCTCACCACCCGCGAGGAGGAGCGCCGCCGCCTGCGACGGGACCTGCACGACGGCCTCGGCCAGACCCTGTCGGGCATGGCCATGACCATCAACATCGCCCGCAGCCGCCTCAAGAGCTCCCCCGACTCCGCCGACACGCTGCTCCAGGCCCTCCGCTCGGGCATGGACGCCGTCGCGGGCGACATCCGGGAGCTGGTGTACGGCCTGCGTCCCCCGGCGCTCGACGACCTCGGCCTGGCGCGGGCCGTACAGGAGCTGGCCGGCCAGTCCTCGCCCGAGACGGTGGTCGAGGTCGAGACAGTGGTCGAGGTGGAGACGGTGGTCGAGGTGGAGACGGTGGTCGAGGTCGAGACGGGTGGCGACCTGGGCGGCCTGCCGGCGGCCACGGAGGTGGCCGTCTACCGGATCGTCCAGGAGGCCCTGACGAACGTCCGGCGGCACGCCGACGCCCGCCACGCCCGCGTGGTGCTGCGGCGGGAGCCGTCGGCGCTGCGGGTGCGCGTCAGCGACGACGGCCGGGGCCTGCCCGACGGGCACCGGGCGGGCGTCGGCCTCGGCTCGATGCGGGAGCGCGCCGCCGAGCTGGGCGGAGTCTGCGTCATCGGTCCCGAGCCCGGAGGCGGCACCCGTGTGGAGGCCGTGCTGCCCCTCCCGGCGGCCGGACCGGACGAGACCGGGAACGTGGTCCCGCCCGAACCGGCGCACGGGACCGCCGACCGAACTTCGTTCTGACGTACTTCGCGGATCTTGTGGCACGGGGCCGGGTTTTTCCTAGAATCAGGCCCAGAAGATCACAGCGAGAGGGGGTCGTGTGAGCGACCTGGACCGCGTGCCACCGCCCGGAGTCGACACCCGAGTCCCGAGCGTCGCCCGCATGTACGACTACTACCTCGGCGGGAAGGACAACTTCGCGGCCGACCGCGAGGCGGCCGAGAAGATGATCGAGCTCGGCCTGCAGATGGGCAACGACGCCCGCCAGATCGCCCGGGCCAACCGCGGCTTCCTCGGCCGGGCCGTCCGCCTGCTCGCCGAGAGGGGGATCACCCAGTTCGTCGACATCGGCGCGGGCCTGCCCACCCAGGACAACGTCCACCAGGTCGCCCGGCGGCACGCGCAGGGGTCGCGCGTCGTCTACGTCGACAACGACCCCATCGTGCTGGTCCACGCGCGGGCCCTGCTCGCCCGCGACCCCGACGTGCTCGCCGTGGCCGGCGACCTCAAGGACCCGGACGCGATCCTCGACGACCCCGAGGTGACGGCGCACATCGACTTCTCGCGTCCGTACGCCGTCCTGCTCGTCGCGGTGCTGCACTTCGTCACCGACGACGCCGAGGCCGCCGCCGTCGTCGCGCGGATCCGCGAGCGGCTGACCCCCGGCTCCTACCTCGTGCTGTCGCACCTGTACGAGGGCAACGCCACCGACGACATGGCCCACGCCGGCCAGAAGGTCTACTCCGGCACGACCTCGGGCGGCCTGGCCCGGCGCGGCTACGACCAGATCGCCTCCTACTTCGACGGCCTGGAGCCGCTCCCGCCCGGCATCGTGCCGGTGGACGCCTGGGACCCGCACGGGGAGCCCGGCCTGGACCTCGACCTCGACCGTCCGGGCATCCTGGCCGGCGTCGGCCACGTATCCGCAAGCGACTGAGACCTCCGATCGGAGAGCAATGGACGACCAGAGCGCTCGCTCCGCCTGGGACCGGGTCGACACCACCAAGCCGCACTCGGCCCGCGTGTGGGACTACCTGCTCGGCGGCAAGAACAACTACGCCGTCGACAAGCAGGCCGGCGACACGATCCTGACGCTGTTCCCGGCCTTCGCCGAGGTGGCGCGCCTCCAGCGGCGCTTCCTCAACCGCGCGGTGCGCTTCCTGGCCGGGCAGGCGGGCATCCGCCAGTTCCTGGACATCGGCACGGGCCTGCCCACGGCCAACAACACCCACGAGGTGGCCCAGGCGGTCGCCCCCGACTCCCGCGTCGTGTACGTCGACAACGACCCGCTCGTGCTGGTCCACGCGCGGGCGCTGCTCGCCGGCACGCCGGAGGGCGTCACCGAGTACATCGACGCCGACGTCCGCGACCCGCAGCGGATCCTGGAGGGCGCCGCCAAGGTGCTGGACCTGTCTCAGCCGGTCGGGCTGACCATGCTGAGCATCATGGGCCAGGTCCCCGACGCCGACGACCCGGACGGCATCGTCCGGCAGTTGCTCGACGGGCTCCCCCCGGGCAGCTACCTCGCCCTCAGCGACGGCACCAACGGCAACCCGGCCCTCGTCACGGCCGTCGAGAGCTACAACTCCCGGGCCGCCTACCCCTACCACCTGCGCGCCCCCGAGCGCGTCGCCGCGTTCTTCGAAGGGCTGGAGATGGTGGAGCCGGGCGTGGTCCCGACGCCGCTGTGGCGGCCCGACGCCGAGAGCGTGAACCCCTCCGAGCCGGTCAGCGCCGTCTGCGGGGTGGGCCGGAAGGCCTGAGCCTCCGGTGATTGTCGGCGGGCGCCGCTATGGTCCCCGATCATGACTGGAGCATGGGAGGCGGTCCGCGCCGCCGTCGCGAAGGAGGACGCCGCCGCCACGGCGGCCGTGGTCGCCGGGCTGACCGGCGACGAGCGGGGCGAGGTGGCCCGCGAGCTGCCCGGCCACCTGGCCGTGCTGAAGCGCGAGGCCGCCGGTGGTGAAAGGCCCTGGGACATCTGGTCCGACGGGCGACGCGGCTGGGTGGAGCCCCTTCGGGTCGCCGGGGCGGGCACGATCGGCGGGGCCGCCGCCGCGGCCGCGTGGCTGAACCGCCGCGAGTTCCAGCGGTTCTGGGACCAGCCCGACGACGTGCCGCACATCCTCCACGCGGTCGCCGCCCGCTCCCCGGAGTGGCAGGCCGATCTCGCCGCCCGCCTCGCGCTGCGGCTGCGCGGCACCGACAACGACTCCGGCCGGTCGGTGCGGCTGGCACTGGAGCTGCTGCGCCGCACCGGCGCCGAGCCGCCCGCGCACGACCCGCTCACCCTCGCCTGGGTCCGCGTCTGGCCGGCCGACCCGGGCGGCGCGCCGCTGCTCGACGCCATGCTGCCGCGCCTGTTCGAGGTGGAGGGGGTGGGCCGGCTGCTGCGCGCCGACGAGGACCGGCCCGTCCGGCTCGCCGCCCTCGCCGCCCGCGGCCGGATCTCCCGGGCGCTCCTGCTCGACGGCTGCGTCAGCCGGTTCCTGCGCGGCGGCACCGCTGCCGACCTGCGCTTCTTCGTCCGCCTGCACGAGGCCCTCGACCCGGCTCCCGATGAGGTGGCCGGGCGGCGACGCGACTACGCCCGGCTGCTGCCCGCCGCCCCCGCCAACGTCGCCGACCTCGCACTCAGGCGGCTGCGCTCGGCCGGCCCGCTGGACCCGGAGGATGCCGCCGAGGCGGTGGAGGGCCTGGTGTTCCGCGCCGAGGGCAGGCTGGTGCGCGCCGGGCTGGCCTGGCTCGACCGGCTCGGCCGCGACCACCCGGGCGACCTCGACGGCTACGCCCCGGCCCTGGCCACGGCGCTGGTGTGCGAGGCCGGCGAGGC